>CAYPHL010000066.1:0-15690 GCA_964410385.1 uncultured Rikenellaceae bacterium
GGCTGACTCTGGCCGCAATATTATATCTTGATACTTTCGGAAGGCCGGATTGAGGTGACTTTAAGGTTTTATTCCTTACTTACAAATATTCTTTCCAGGCCTTGTTTTGCAGGTACTGGTGGAGATTCAGGCTTTCGGGCAGGGCCCAGATACCCGGCCTCAGACTGATCAACGATTAGAAATTACTGGTATTCGGCCTATACCAATTATCAGCTATTCTCTTTTTGCACTCAGCAAAGAGCAAAGAGATATTCCGATCACCTTATTTTTCATTTCCAGATCACTTTTTGGTGAAATATTTCTCATCCCTGACCCATATTGAACCTTAAGCAGGAAGGATCTTATATATAATCCAATACCGAAATTAAATCCGAAATCCAGGATTTTTAAATCTTTATTTTCCCCTCGTCCTAAAATCAGCATCTTATAGTTTTCATGTGACTTATAACCTCCAAAAGCTGCACCAAAATATGGTCCTGCAAAAAGAGATACTTTTATTGACTGCCTTCCAATCTTATACACAAAATCGGCCGGGATCTCAAGGTAAGCCGGCGCAAGAGATAGAGCCAAGGTGTCGATCTGATAATCAGTTCCTTTGGAGCTGAACAGGAAACCTGACTGAAAAGCAAATTTTTTACCTGCAGGGATTTCATAACAGACACCGAAATGAACACCTAAAGGTGTCTCAGCTTTTATGGATTCTTCCTGCCGGCTTATTGCCATTGTGGTCAGATTGGCACCAAACCTGTATCCTGACAAAACCTGGGCTTCTGAGATTGTTGAAAGCACTAAAAACAGAATAACAGCGACATATTTCAGATTTTTATATAGATAGCCCGGATCTTTTTTCATTTCTGGCGTTATGATGAAATTTATCTTCTGAAGTCTGAGTAATTATCCTAATGGTAATTTTAATCTTTTCAATTTGTTCACCATTTGATAAACAAGATTCAGTAAGATCACAATCTGACTCCAACAGCTCATCAATTCTTTATCAGGTATTGTCAGCCTGAAGATCAAATTTAAGCAATCTTAAGATCATACCAAATAATAACTGTACTTCAACAGTTACAAGAAAGACCGTAATAGTAAGAACTCACTGTTTGACTCGTGTTATTCTCTTTCTTATCTTTATAAATATAACCTGGTATGTAACCAGTTAAACAATCAATCTTATGAAAAAGTCATTTTTCCTGCTGATGATATTAGCATTGAATATCAACAGCTTTCCCCAGGCACCACAAAAAGTGAGCTATCAGGCTGTGATCAGAAATAATGCCGGTCAGCTGGTGAATAATCATATGGTCGGAATCAGGATAACCATAATACAGGGCTCTCCTTCAGGAACCCCGGTATATGTAGAAACCCATTCACAGACCTCAAATGCTAATGGACTTGTGACTCTTGAAATCGGCGGAGGTAATCCTGTTTCAGGAACATTCCCCGGAATAGACTGGTCAGCCGGTGTCTATTTTTTAAAACTCGAAACTGATCCTGATGGAAGCACAAATTATTCCATAACCGGGACACATCCCCTGCTTAGTGTGCCATTTGCATTATATTCAAAAACAGCCGGTAATGGGTCATTGTGGACAAAAAGCGGATCAAATATTTATTATAACAGCGGTAATATCGGTGCCGGAACAATTAATCCGGCGACTTATATTCATGTGCATGGAGTTCCGGTCACAAGCCGTGGTCAGTTCTCCCTGTCATCTCCTGCCGGCAAGGATATATTTTTATCATTTTATGAATCAGATATTTTCAAGGCATACCTGTGGTATAATGTTACAGATCAGGATCTTCGACTGCAAAATTATACTGCAGGAGACCTGACTCTTAATCCTTATGGGGGCAAAGTAGGAATTGGCACCAATACTCCCGATGAATTACTTACGGTAAATGGCAATACAAAAGTCACCGGGAACATAATGCCAGGCGGGAAAATAATTTCACAGGGTAATATCACAGTAGAGAGTTCCGGTAATAAAGTAATTATCATCGCGGGAACCAACAAGATAACTATAGATCCATCCGGAGGGGTGACCATTGAAAGTAATTCAATCACTGTAGCAGCTGCCGGCAATTTGACACTCTCTGGTGATAATGTGCAGATAAATGGTAATACAGTTGGTATAACAGCAAACAGTGCTCTTACCGTTGAAGGGAAGGGGCAGGCTAATATTAAGGGATCCGCTGTCAATGTTACAGGAAGCGGGCTGACAAAGATCCAGGGAGGGTTGGTTACAATAAATTAATTAATTTAAATTCTGATAGATATGATCCCGTTGAAGAATATAAAAATCAAACTTGTGTCCATGGCGGGGATTCTGTTGTGTAATATGATTATTGGTTATGCGCAACCAGCTGCCAGGGTCGGGGATATGCACACCTGCCCGATGTCAAGTCCGACGATTCCGCCGGTTCCTCATGCAGGAGGCCCCATTCTGCCACCTGGCTGTCAGACTGTGCTGGTAGGAGGTAAACCGGCAGCACGTGTTGGAGACCTTGCTTCCTGCGTTGGAGCCACAGATGCGATTGCATCAGGATGTACTACAGTATTGATTGGGAGCAAGCCGGCTGCAAGAATGGGGGATCCAACAACGCACGGAGGGAAAATTTCCGAAGGTTACCCAACGGTATTAATTGGAACAGGAAAAGGGGAATTGCCGGATGCTAAAAGTTCTGATAATTCAAGGCCGGCAACACCGGAATTCCATGTGGGGAATAATCAGAAATTCAACTAACAGGGCAGTCACAAATCTGGTGATGACATTTAACAGACAGGATTATTTTAAAATAAATATCTGATTTTCAACACATAGTCTGTTTAATTCACAAATATTCTTAATTTAATGTATTCCTTTGTGTTACTTTGTGAAAACCTTTGTGTCCCTTCGTGGTAAGAAAAATTTAACCAAAAAGGCGCTCAAAGGATTCATAAAGGATATGAATTATAAAAGTTAGATTGTTCTGGTTGAGAATCTTATCCTGCTGAAACATTCCGGAATATGTGTGTCATATACACCATGCTTGTTCATAGCCCAGGCGGGGTGAGGATTTATTTCCTGTCCCGACGGGGTCATTTTCTGAAAGCGGCCAAGAAAGATCTTCCAGATATCACCGTCTTCCGGAGGTAAAGTTCTGCCATTTGCAAGCCATTTAAGGCTTTTCCATGGAATGGCTATCTCGACTGTCCATCCTTTATCGATATCTGAATTATCATTTATAGTGCCGTCAATTTTAACAGCTGTTTTCAACCCGGGAAGATCATAATCCAGGAATGCCCATCTCAATCCCCGGGGATGTTTTCCCCACCAGAAATATTTTCCTGTGCGGTCATAATCCCCTCCGAAAGTCATGGAAGTTTTCTTAAATACATCGAATTCCGGAACGTCAAATTTCCCTCCTTTTTTATAAGCATCCCGCCAGATAAAGAAAACTTCATAAATTGTATTCAGGGCATTTATTTCCAGTTCATAATAACAATCTCCTCCGTCAATAAAAACTTCAAGATCATTTTCAAGGAATACAATTGAATCACGTTCTTTCTGCGTTGCATTAACGAAAGGTTCTTCTGCCCGGAGGGCTAAATAAAGATTCTCATCATTCCATAAAGCAGCTGCACGTGTATCATACAAACCCGGTTCTCCTGTAACCATATCAACAAACCTTCCTGATCTGGTTGCCTTTAACCAGACCGGTTTTGAGAGATCGCCGTTGATCTCAATCGATTCATTGATCCTCTGGCAGGTATAATCAGCCAGATAATTTTCCCTGCAACCGTATTGAATTTGTGATTTCATCATAATATAATTTTGATTTTAATGGTATGATGGAACCGCACATGATTGAATATTATATTTATACGTGTTTGTGATTGAGTGCAATCATGTGGGTTTCATGATTATTAATTGAAATACAAAGATGGATCTTTATTCTCAGACATGAAAAAAGCTGTCAAGGCGGTTCCCTTTCTTCATCCTGTAATGATAGAAAAATAACAACAGGGCAACCGCAAAGATTGATACTGCTGCAATGAGTGACCAGCGTAAATCCACAATACCTTTCAGATATTTATCCAGAGTCATTTCTATTATTATCAGGAATCCGGATAATACTATTAATCCTGATGCAACTACGTTCAGCCCTTTCAGACGTGCATATCTGTAAATGATCATTACTATACCTGTAACCAGAAATGCAGAAACAGTTATCGGAAGAGCTACGGGAAAAAACCATTCCTGCTCTCCTGAAAGAAGATCTAATATGTAAAGAGCTGACAGAATTGTGATCATCAGAGCCGATACCATAATCAATGACCATTTACTGGTAAACAGAACTAGGGTCAGAATAATCCAGGCTGTCAGCACTGATATACCGGAATAAAGCGACCAGTTCAGACTTTTATTTGTTATAAGATCCACGATTGTACAAACAGCTATACCGGAGAACGCAATTATTCCATTTAATTCCCATAGAAATTTCCTGGTTTCTTTTTTGTGAAGCTGCATGACTTCGGGAGTATTAACAGAAGAATGATTGTTATTCTCACTGTTATCCAGCGGATCCCTGCCGCAAAGAGGACAAATCTTTAATCCGTCATCCAGTTCAACACCGCAATTGGCACATATAGTCATGATAAAGTTTATTAATCGTTGTATAAAATCTTAACATGAATACCTGAATCCGACAGATGCTTTAAAATATGCCGTTCGAGTTCATTCGATTGAGTGATATTGCTAAAACAGATCCTTAATTTATCTTTAAATGAAATCAAGCCGCTTCCAACTTTTACTTTTGAATTCTGTGGTGGTGGTATAATCTCGAAGGAATCGATCATTTCATTCATCTGATCAGGAAGTGTCACCATCCCGAGATTTGTTACCAGTCCGCTAAAACGCTTTGAGGCAAGTCCCCTGTAAACAGCAGCCATGGCGATCTTTTTAATGAAAAGCGGCAGTATCCTGATGAAGACAAGCTTTTCATAGCTGACATTGGATGACATAAACCTGGATATCTGTTTGATATCGGAGCTTATCTGAAGCTGATGATGTACTGAATGAAGTATCTCTTCAAATGTATATGTACCCAGCCTGAGATCTATTTCCGGAAGGACAAAAAGAGAAAAATTGCGCATTGTCCTGCTTGGAAATTTCTTTCTCATATTAACAGGGACCTCAATTCTCAATACCCTGTTTATTTTCTTTCTCTTTTTTGTTGAGGAAGAAATAAAGATCTTTTGCAGTGCAAAATGATAGACTGCAACAAAATATTCTGTAACAGATACTTTCAGTTTCCGGGTCAGTTCGATGATTTCGTGTGTCTTTACCTCGGCACGCAAAACTTTCAGCCGGGGCCGCTGATTAAGTTTAAAAGGCAGGTGCCATGCCTTTACTAACTTCGAAGGAGGAGGCAGCTTGCGGAAGTGCTTTAAATATCCGTCTTCGAACTCTTCATTCGATAAGGGTGTTCCTGGTAAAATTATTTCTCCCGGGGAACTTATATTTCTGCCTGTTAGCGTGAGATAAGTATATAGCAACGATTTCAGATATTCCAGGGCACCCCCTCCATCGGTCAGTATATGAATAAATTCGGCAGAAATCCTTTTCCCTTTGACGATGATCCTGTAAAGAGGTTCGTTTTTTCTTTTTACTTCGAAAACAGAACACGGGAGCTTCTCATCACTCTGTATCCGGGGTTGCTGATCTGTGAACTCAAGAAAATGCCAGAAAAATCCACTGCCAAGTGATACATTGAAATATGGGAATCTCCTTGAAGTAATCTGTACAGCTTCCCTGATGGCAGCATATTTAACAGGTTCTTTCAGTGATGCGGTTAACCGGAATACGGAAGTCAGGTCTTTTGATATGATTGCAGGGAATAACTTTGCGGCATTATCAAGCTTCAGCCACCCTTTTTCCTTTAAAGAATTAATATTATCGGTTTTCTCCGTCATCTTTTTCAACTAACCGTGAATGGTTTTTAAAGAATGACCATATAACCTCAGTGGCATCAATATCCCTTGACGTTTTTCCTATTATCTTTGCAGGCAGATACTGTATACCCCCCGGCCAGGTATGTCCGCCGCCATCTATCGTGTACAGGATCACTTCCGATCTGTCAGTTCCGCCTCTATACTCTTTCCTGATCACTTTTGTACCATCTTCAGGGTCTGTGTCCGGCATGACTGTAACGACCGGTATGGTTGAGCAATTATTTGCTTTTACCCAGAATCCGACTGATTCTTCAACAGATAATACCTTACCCAGTTTTACTTTGGAAAGGCTTCCATGGATATCTCCCCCCTCAAAGGGTACCAGGGGATCTTCGGTATTATTTATTGCTAATACTGAAACAGGCTTATATCCGGGGCATTCGGTAAAGAACTGGTGAGGTATATTACCATCAACGGGAGCAATTGCAGTAATTTTATGTGATAATTCACAGGCCAGCCTGTAAGACATTATCGCCCCGTTTGAAATGCCGGTTACATAAACCCGGCCCGGATCAATGTTATAATCCCTGATCATTGAACCGATCAGAGTTGAAATGAAGCCTACGTCATCAATATTTTCCCGGTGAGCTCTGTCATTTGATTCTTCATCAGTCCGGCCATCGTTCCAGTTCAGTTCTATACCATCAGGATATACAACTATGAATCCATCCCTTTCAGCCAGTTTATTAAATCCTTTACGTGTCAGGAGTATCATGCTGTGCCCGTTTCCTCCTCTGCCATGTAATGCAATAAGCAGGGGTACCGGTACAGATTTGTTATGAAATGACGGCACATAAAATTTATATGTCCTTTTGAGATCATCATGAAAAAATGAGGCTCTATGGGTAATACCGGCAGGTACTGCGGGGGATAACAGGTTAATTCCGGCCAGAAACTTAACTATTGCAGGATATGTGGTCTTATTAAATGATTTAAGTTTTTTACTTATCATTTTTTCAATTACAATTTATACTGCAATATCGGCAGAATTCGGGGATTAAGTAAAATATTGAAGAACTTTAAAAAGATTTATACTATTATCAGGGCACCTGGCGGATGCAGAATAAGATTTAGTTTATTCAGTAGAGTGGCCAGCCGTTTGTTTTCCTGAAGATCATGAACCAGGAGTACTGGTAGTATTCTCCGGAATCTTTGTTCATCCTCGACATATCTGCTTTCAGCGGGAAGGGGACCAGAACATCATGACCCTTATTCCAGTTGGCCGGTGTCATTACTTTATGATCATCTGCTGTCTGAAGTGCAATAACAGTTCTCAGAAGCTCATCCATATTTCTTCCGACTTCCTGAGGGTAAAAAAATTCCGCCCTGATCTTATTGTCGGGATCAATTATGAAAACTCCCCTGACATCACGGTTATTATCTGATTCACGATGAATCATCCCATATAATTTGGCTATGACAAGACCTGAGTCATCAGCAATCGGGAACAGGATTTTCTGCCTTGAATTATTTTTATATTCAATAGTCTCAAGCACACTCTTCCATTGATGATGCGTATCCAATGGATCTGTTGAAACAGTCAGAATTTTGACCCCCAGGCCTTCAAACTCATCCTGAAGCTTTGCAATTTCTATAAGTTCAGTCGAGCAGACTGGTGTAAAGTCCATCGGGTGACTTAATATAATCTTCCAGTTCCTTCCAAAATCATCCGGGAAATGAATAGTACCGGATGTCGATTCGGCAGTGAAAGGAGGAGCGGATTCCCCTATCAGCGGGATACGGAAATCCCTTTCAGCGGTTCTTTTTTCCGGTTTATCAGTCCCGCCCCGGATTATATTTATCAGAGAGAACATAATTTCAATCAGTTAGATTGTTCATTCGTATCACTATTGTTGGTCAAGTAAAATACCGGAATAAACTTAACCAGACTAATTAAACATAGACAGGCAAATATTGTTCGTAAGAAAGGTTGTTTTAACATTTCTGCAGCATTCCTATGTTGATATAAAAAGTGAATAATGAAAGAATGACCGTCAAACATGCCTCACCCGCCATATATTTAAGAATTATTTACAATATCTTTAGGCTAAATCTGTTATTATGGCTGATTTAAGAATTTATCCGCTTGCAATAGTGATTTTACTTTTCTGTTCATGCAATCCTTCAGGAAATGTAAAGAACGATTCTGTAAACAGGGAAGTATCACTCACTTTAAGTAAAAGATATCTGAACCTTCCTGTTTCCCATAAGGAAGAACAGTCAAGAATGAGCTTTTTCATTGACGGGAAACATCAACTGGATTTTGTGATACGGCTGGCACCGGCCGATCCTGATTACTGGGTGTTTTACGACATTGGCAAATATGCCGGAAAGGAACTTAAAATATCTTATTCTGGAAATTACGCAGGACTGGCTAAAATATATCAGGATGATATAATTAATGGGCATGACAGCTTATACAGGGAAAGCAACCGGCCTCAGATACATTTCACATCACGGCGGGGATGGAACAATGATCCCAACGGTCTTGTTTTTTATGAAGGTGAATATCATTTATTTTATCAGCATAATCCATTTGAACGTGAATGGCAGAACATGAGCTGGGGTCATGCGGTAAGCAAAGACCTGATTCACTGGGAAGAATTGCCCCTTGCCCTGGTCCCCGATTCCCTGGGTACAATGTTCTCGGGATCAGCTGTTATAGATTACGAAAACACTTCAGGCTTTGGAAAAGACGGAGTTCCTCCTCTGGTGGCGATCTATACTGTCGACAGTCCTGACAATGAACGCCAGTGTATTGCCTGGAGCCTCGACAGGGGAAGAACTTTCACAAAATATTCCGGTAATCCGGTTATTGATTCAAAAGAAAAGTGGCTTACAAAAGATCTCCGCGATCCTCATGTTTTCTGGTATAAGCCAGGTGGATTCTGGGTGATGGTATTGTATGAGAAAGATGGTAATTCAATTTATGCTTCTTCAAATCTTAAGGAATGGGAATATCAAAGCCATACGCCAGGATTTTTTGAATGCCCCCAGTTATTTGAGCTGCCGGCCGACGGTAATCAGAATAATAAAAAATGGATTATGTATGGCGCTTCAGGGACCTATATGACTGGCAGTTTCAACGGTAAACAGTTTATTCCTGAATCAGGCAAATATTATTACGGAAATGGTGCATTGTATGCTGCCCAGACATACAATAATATTCCTGAATCGGACGGAAGGCGCCTTCAGATAGGATGGGGAAGAATAGCACATCCGGGAATGCCATTTAAGCATATGATGCTACTTCCGACAGAGCTTACCCTGAGGACAACAAAAGAGGGGATAAGGCTGTTCAGCACTCCCATAAAAGAAATTGATATGTTGCAGGAAGATGAAATGGTGTGGAGTGATCTTAATGCCGCTGATGCATCAGAGGCGCTTCAGGAGTTCAATAAATCAACATCATGCCGGATAAAAGTGAAGATCAGATTATATCACCCTGTTGAGGCAGGACTTAGTCTCGACGGACAGCAGATTTTCAGGTATGACATGAATTATAACCAGGTGAATGGTTTGTTTTATTCGCCCGAAGACAGGACAAGCATGGAAATTAGCGCGGATATTATAATCGACAAAACATCAGTTGAGGTTTTTGTTGATGATGGTGCATTTTCTTATGCGATCGAGCGGAAAGCAGTTCAGGGAAATACAAAGGGATTCAGATTTTTTGGTAACAACCTGGAAGTCAAAACACTGGAGGCTTATAGGATGAATTCCATATGGGGCGAAGAGGTTGAATTACCTGTTGGGAAAAAATAAAAATTGACTTTAGTCTGAAACATGCGTAAATTTGATAAGTAATTTAATATCTGGCTTGATATCCACGAGATTGATCTGTTGATTAGCATTTTAAACTAATCCATAAAGAAAGGAGTATCATCATGAAATTAAAGACAATGTTGCTTATTAAAGCAGTTGTATGCCTGTGTTTCGGGATTCTCATTCTGTTTTTTCCGATTTTCACTTATTCTATTTTTGGAGCGACACTGGCCGCTGGGGGTATTTTTGCTGCCAGGGAATATGGCGCCTCGTTAATAGGTAATTTAATGCTGGCATGGTGCGCGAGGAACTCTACGGAATCAGATGCAAGGCGGGCTATTGTTATAGCTTTATTTGTCTATGATGCAATCGGGTTCATTGTGACTCTGGTAGCGATTTTCGCAGGTGCATTGAATTCCCTCGGATGGCTGGTTGCGGCACTCTACCTGTTCCTGGCACTGGGATTCGGGTATTTTCTTCTTCCGAAAAAAGCAGGAAATTAGCTAAGAAACTACGTATTAAACTACGTATTAAAAAACGTATTTTAATACGTAGATCGGATTTATTAAATCCCTCCGGGATTCTGATCACATCTTCATGCAGTGCCCCGGGGTGCACCCGGGGTTATTCATATACAGCTAAGGCCGGGCTGATCAGGTAAAGGAACACATTGCATGACTGATTGAGCAAAGGTACTCATTGCGTGGTTGATTGAGCGGAGGGTCCTATTTGTTGCCGGTGAGTGATCCAAGAGCCAGCTTTAATTCATCTATCTGTTTCTGCTGATTTTCTATCTGTTTCTGCTGTTCTTTAACGGCGTTTATCAGCGGAATTACAAAATCGCCATAAGAGAGGTTTAGTGTTTTATCTTTGTCATCGTCAACTACAAGTCCGCTGAACTCGAGATTCAGATCGTTAAGTACCTTCTGAACATCCTGAGCTATCAGACCGTCGCGACGACGCATATTTAAATCCTCTTTATAATTGAACTCAGCAGTTTTTAATCTGGTGATGAAATCAAGACCAAGATCGTCTCTGTAAGAAATATTCTCTTTCAGACGACTGTCGGAATAATTTGTCCAATTGCCATAGCCTCCGACAGTAGTTGCGCTGGCATTACCCAGGACTATTTTGTTACTCGCATTAACAATTGCATTGTATCCGATAGCAGTGGCATTTGTAAGGTTATTACTCCCGACATTTGAAAAATATCCGATACAGGTATTGTCACTGCCTGTTGTGATAACTGTTCCCGCATTTACACCGATGCCTGTATTATGTGATCCTGTGGTTGTTGCACTGAGCGCGCTGAATCCGCTTGCGGTATTTCCAGATCCTGTTGTGAGTTCCTTCAGGGAAATCGATCCCGATGATGTATTATTATGCCCACCGATTATAGCATTCATTGATTGATATCCAACAGCAGTGTTATGATGTGTTGATGCATCCAGCCCTCCTCTCATTGCACTGAATCCAACGGCAGTATTGTAACTTCCGTCTTTGTAATTATGCAACACTTCACTTCCCACTCCCGTATTGAATGTTCCTGTATTGTTATGCAAAAGTGCTTCTTTCCCGACAGCAGTATTATCGGATCCTGAGGAATTATATAAAAGTGAAGATGCCCCAATGGCTGTATTGTTATTTCCGGCCTGACTATAATACAAAGCATGATAACCTACTGCTGTATTTGCAGATGAATTGGAGTTATAAAGCGCTCCGTTACCCAGCGCCGTATTGATCGATCCGGTTGTATTTGTAAACAATGCTTCATGACCATAAGCGGCATTGTTTTTACCGGTTGTATTATTATAAAGGGCTGCAAAACCGGTGGCTGTGTTATATTCACCAGAACTGTTTTTAGCGAGTGTATTAACTCCTGTTGCAGTATTGCCATATGAGGTATTCAGATTCAGTGCCTGGTAACCATAAGCGGTATTGTTTGCTCCCGTCATATTTGAATAAAGAGCCTTATATCCGACCGCTGTATTGGCAATACCAGTAGTGGCTGAATACAGAGTCTGAACACCTACGGCTGTATTTGTGGCAAGACCATTTTTCCCTTTGCCGATCGTCAGGTTATTAACAAGCAGATCACTGTTAAAAGTTTTAATACCCGAAATAGTCTGATCTCCTGTCGTTGTAACAGCATCTGTTATGCCATAACCACTTACAGATGTTGGTTTGGATGTAATTTCACTCCATGTCGGGACATATGAGACAGGCCTGTAAAGGCCGGCATGATTACCCCAACCGTAAGCAGTATTCCAGTTGGTAATGTTACCGCTTGTAATTGATTTTGCAGCTGATGCACCGAAAACCGGATCTTTCTCGTTTGCATTGAGCGCATAAGGGACGCTCAATAACTGTGAAGTGCCCACTATTGTATAACTGGTTCCGCCTGAAGGATCAGTTTCGGTCTTCAGATAATACGATCCTCCTGACCAGTTTATGGTGGAGAATGTACCAGTTATTGGTATACCTCCTCCTATTTCAACGGAGACCAGACCATTCCCGTTTGTTTCCGGATTAGGATTGTAAATCTCCTGATAAACAACAGTCCCCGCAGGAGAACCCTGAAGAATACTTATACGCATGCCAACAGCGTGATTTGTTACCAGTTGTCCGCTGCTGTTCCTTACTACAGCCTGATAACTTATCTTCTGAGGTGGTTGGGCCAGGCTGCCGGTCACAACCAGGATCAGGATAAATAGCGCTGATAATTTTTTCATAATTCTATTATTATAATAGTTGATAAATATTTACATATCAAAAACATATAGACTTACTTAAAGATCTTCAACGCTGGTATCAATACAACCGTGATAATTGATTGATAAATAAGCACCGGACAAAATCTGCCTTGCAATTTGTTACCTTTATTATTTTAAACCAGTTAATTTAGCCTGGACTGAATTCATCAGATTTTCCATTACTGATAACCGGTCTTGTAAGGTTTGCTGGTTAAGTTTCATCTCAATGTTTTCAGCCTTCAGCTGATCAATGATCTTTTGCTGTTCTTTAATGGCTTCAATTAGTACCGGGATTATGCCATTGTAGTTTACTGACTTGTATCCATCTCTTTCGGTTTTTACCACTTCGGGGAAAACGTCTTCAACTTCCTGGGCAATTAATCCGAACTGTGGACCATTATCAAAATGGTAATCTTTGAATTCATCGGTACGGAATTCGAATCGGGTACCCCGGACCTTCATCAGCCTGTCAAGTGAATTCCCGATTGTTGATATATTCTTTTTGAAAGAGGCATCGGAGGAGCTCCATGTTCCAGTCGTGTAGGCGGTTCCATCAACATATAACATATAGGAGCCCCCTGGATCAATTGCTCTTCCAATTGATACTCTGTCGGCAAAATAATTCCAGACTGCATCATATCCCCAGCTGAAATATGTACCGTCCCACCACAGAGCCTGCTTGTCCTGAACATACAGAGCTCCAAATGTGCCTTCAGTATTAATATTCAGTGATTTTTTCATAATAATCCTCCCATCAGCGAGAATATCCATGCGTCTTTGATTATTGGTACCGAAATGCATATTACTGTTTTCCCAGTTCCATATCCATACCGGACTCCCGGACGATTCTGTACTGATGGTAAAACCATCGGTACCGGTAGTCCCGGATGTTGAATTATAAAATCCTATATGTGGATTGTTATCATTGTATATCGTTAGTTGATAACGGGGAAAATTCATACCTATCGCGACATTTCCATTAGTATAATAAATATTACTGCCGTTTAATTGCCATGGGCCGGAATAAGGAGTTTGCCATGAAGCCAGCCCGCTGGCATTTGAGGTAAGCACCTTTCCGTCTCCGGGATTCCCCCCGGTTATTTTTAATTGTCCTGCTACTTCCAGTTTAGCTGAAGGGACTGTAGTTCCTATACCAACATTCCCGTCAATACTGATTCGCGAGTCTCCAAAAACTGAAAAAATGTTTTTGCCGGATGTTCCGTTATTGTAATTTATGTGTAATTGGGAATCACCGTCAGACGTACTTGTAAGTCCGGCAATAACCCAGTGCTTGGAAGGTGTCAGCATGGTCCTGAATGATACCCTGGCATACGCATCTGCTTCGCTCAGTAGCAGGTGAGGATAAGTATCAACGGAATTGCAGGAAATTTCCAGCGCACCGATGGGATTATTTGTTCCAATGCCAACATTTCCTGAACTATAATGGATATTACTTCCTTGTGTAGTCCATTGACTATTTAATATAGTGGGTTTATTGATCAGGTCATTATAACTGCCGCTTGTTGCGACAGTTGCAAATACCGGTTTACCGGTTACATCACTCCATGCCGGCACCCATCCTGCAGGACGATATAATCCTGCATGATTACCCCATCCGTATGATGTATTCCAGTTGGTAATATTTCCGCTTGTAATATTCTTTGCGGGAGCTGCACCAAAAACAGGATCAGTTTCATTATAGCTAGCCGCATTTTTAGCGTGTAATGCATATGGAACACTTATCAGCTGGCTTGTTCCTGAAATGGTATAACTGGTCCCTCCTGTAGGATCAGTTTCAGTCCGCAGATAATAGGAGCCTGATGCCCAGTTTATTGATGAGAAGTTACCTGAGACAGGGGTTCCGTTTCCTATTTCAATGGTGACAAGTCCATTTCCGTTTGTAAGTGAGTTAAAAGTTTCCTGATAAACGACAGTTCCGGTGGCAGAACCCTGTAAGACTGTGGCCCTTATTCCGACTGCATGATTTACGATAAGTGTCCCGGCCGTATTACGGACAACACACTGATAGCTAAGTTTCTGGGGTGCCTGGGCAAATATACCCACGCCCGTAAGTAAGATCACAAACAGAGTAATAATTTTCTTCATGATTATTCTATTTTTTTATAAATGTTGCTCTGGCCACAGGCCTGCCGGCTGAAGAATAAATGGAAATTCTGTAAACGCCATCAGCCAGGCCTGATGCATCAACAGAATAATGATCTGCTTCAATGAAGGAGAATTTTTCTTCGGATACTATTCTGCCTGTTTCATCAAATATTTTAATAAAAAAATCTCCTTGCTCATCAAGGGTGATGAGCTTCAAATTGACCATGTCTGAAGCCGGATTCGGGAAAACCATCAGGTCGGGGGTCAGCATTATCTGGTCTCTTATTCCGGTGGTATATGCATGATAAATTATGGTATCTCTCATATATGGGCCCCTGGTCCCCTTTTCATCAACAGCCCTTACCCAGACATAATATTTCTTCAGATTAACGAGAGAAGAAACAGGGACCGAGAAAGTCACCGAATCAAGAGTTACAATCGGTGATGGAGTGAAATTACTCACTGAAAGCAGAGGGCCGGTTGCTCCGGCTTCATCTTCAAAATAATATTCAAGGGATTTAATATTCAGAGGTAAACTGGAATAGCTGAAGAATGTAGCCTTCGTAATGTGTGACCAAATACCGTTTGCCGATCTGGCAGCTGCCTCGAGAAAATGAATTCCCTCCGGCAATGAAGAAACATCAGGTTCCAGATCCATGATCACATCGGTTGATGGTGTCGGGAAAGTTCTGTTCGTCCATGGCTCTGCTCCCGTTAAGGCATCGATCCTGTACCGGAACGAGGCAATATTCGAAAGCGGCCAGGGTTTCAGAAATGCTCTTGTAACCGGGTGTGACCAGCCTCTTGACCACAGGGTATCACTTGCCCGGAAGGTAATAAGATGAAATCCCGGAGAAAGAACTGCAACATTCAGTTCAGCCGTTATCTCCGTACTCCCGGTATTGAATGGTGCATTTATAGAAATACCCTGTCCCAATCCGACGGCAGCGTTATCAAAAACATATTCAACCTCGCCGATATATGCACCGGGTATAAACTGGGATGTTGCATTTAAGGCTATCCCATACAATAATAAAGCTACAAATGCACGCATGGCTACCAGGCTTT
>CAYPHL010000066.1:15790-17205 GCA_964410385.1 uncultured Rikenellaceae bacterium
GTTGCACTGACATTTGCCTTATTATTGTTGGCTGTCCCGAAATGATCGGAAATCGACATATTGTAACTGACTGCAGCATCGAGGGAAGGAAGATTGATGCCAGGTTTTTCTGTGGTGAATATTATGTTATTCTTCATCACAAAACCTGTCGGTATGTTGATGTAAGTGCTGGTAAATATGTTATTAATAAAAGTACCGGTACAACCCGACAAAAAATTAACATCACCTTTGATAATACAATTTGTCAAAACAAGGTTAGTCACCAGATTTGATGATACAGACGTATATTGTGGCGTTTCTTTAAAGTAGCATTCGGAGATATAAATATTTTGTAAACCATCACCTATTGGCAGGTATTGCAGATTGCATCTTCTGATTGTAATATTACTTACACTGATATCAATCATATATGTATGATCAATACCCATTAAGACAGACCCGGAAGATCCGGTATTAAATTTATACAGGCCAAATAATCTGGCTGGTAATTTATTTGCAGAAATTCCGGGATTTTCATCCAGGAAATATCCTGGTCCTTTTATGAAGATTTTCTTTGTACAGGTAAAATCATTACTGTAAGTTACAGGCGAGCCTTCAATTAAAATAGTATCATTATTGGCAGCAGCATCATGTGCAGCCTGGAGAGTTGTGTAGATCTTTGCCGAGGGATTGGCTGTCATCTGGTTGTTGACCCGGAAAGTAACTGCAACCAGCGGGACTGTCATAATTCCGCAAATCAGAATAGTGTAAATTTTTCTCATGGATAATTTTGGTTTTAAAGTGAAATAATTATCAAAATTAATTTAGTGAACAGTTCCGGGCCGGACGAAAAATTGTAATAAATCATAACTCGGAGTTTATTGTAGCGCAGTGTAAACAATCTCTACTGCCATTAGCGTCAGATCATCTGTATATGTTTCACCTGTACCCTGGCGCTGGATAGTCACCACCCACAAATTCTTTGTTCCAAATCTGCTGTAAGGGATATTAAATGTCTGGCTATAGATTTTGGATTGACTGCCGGCAGGTACAGAGACCGGACTGACAGCAGAAAGAGATGAAGCATCTGCGAATGTTTCACCATCATTAAACGAACGTGGCCGGATGAAAAAAACAACATTACCGCCTGTCGTGTTTTTTGTCATAAAATACAGTTTCAGGGTGACATTGCTTGTTTCCATCCAATCGAGCGGTTTAGGTATGGTCAGAAAGGCCGGATTGGAGTAATCTGACTTCCAGGTTATCCCGTAAGTCGTCTGAGTCAGGATAGTGGACGTCTTGTCAAAATTCAGCGCATTGGCAGGAAAAACAATATTTCTTGTTCTGTCCTGAATATCGGTTGCAGATATTGTTCCATCGACAATCTTCGCGGTAGTGACGCTGTTGTCAGCAAGATCTGCTGTAGAAACATTACC
>CAYPHL010000066.1:17305-21102 GCA_964410385.1 uncultured Rikenellaceae bacterium
CAATCTTCGCGGTAGTGACGCTGTTGTCAGCAAGATCTGCTGTAGAAACATTACCGTCTCCGATTTTAGCTGATGTTACAGTACTGTTAGCGAGATCAGCCGTAACAATTGTACCATCGAAAATTTTGGCTGTTGTTACGCTGCCATCAGCGAGATCAACTGTGGCTATGGTTCCGTCAGCAATTTTTGCAGACGTTACACCTCCGTCGAACAGATCAGCATTGCCGACATTCCCGTCAGCAATTTTTGCAGAAGTTACGCTTGAATTTGCCAGATCGGCAGTGACTATTGTTCCGTCAACAATTTTCGCGGAAGTCACACTGTTATCAGCTATGCTTTCAGAACTTTTGGAGTATAATGCATACGGGACACTCAACAACTGGCTTGTCCCGATAACCGAATAATTTGTACCACCAGCAGGATCTGTCTCTGTTTTAATATAATAGGGCCCTCCTGCCCAGTTGATCGAAGAGAATGTCCCGATAATAGCTAGTCCTGTTCCGATTTCTATCGAAACAAGTCCGTTTGCATTGGTTATCGGATTAGGATTAAAAAGTTCATGATAAATAATTGTACCTGTGGGCGAACCCTGTAAAATTGCTACCCGAACTCCGACAGGACTACCGGCAACCAGCACTCCGGAGGCATTCCTTACAACAAACTGGTAACTCATCTTTTGCGGCGCCTGTGCAATAATGGTGATGGTCATTAATACAAGCACCATAAGTGTAAAAAACTTCTTCATAAGCGTTTTATTTTTTAACTATTTTGAATACTTTAATTTCCTGGTTGTTATTCATTATTTTCAGGAAATACATCGATGATGAAAGATCCTGCAGGAATATTTCAGTTTCTTCACTTACAATCTCCTGATCCTGAAGGAGCAAACCGTTCATGTCAAATAACCTGAACCGCAGGTTCCTGTTTTCGAGGGTACCTACAATAAGTTTAAAGGCCCCGCTGGTCGGATTGGGATATACATTCATCAGAAGAGAAATATCTTCGGTTTCTGCAATTGCAACCGGGGTCGATATTTCCCAGGGTTGCTGTACTCCCTGGGCAACAGAGCCTGAGCTTCCTGTATATGTCTGATAAGCCACCTGGCCTACCGTGTAAGTTGCCGAACCCCCGGCTCCGGTTGCTGTTCCGCCGGTTGTGACAACGGCTTGCTGACCCTGCAAACTGGCAATACTTAATGCAAACAGGATCAGGATACATTGAATTCTGCTTTTTTGTTTCATTTCAGTAAAATTAATAGATTCTGTATTAATAAGTTAAGTTAATTCATCAGCATTAAACCATTCTGATTCCATATAAGGTGGGATCAGGTTAAAATAGAAGCTGTTTTTTCTCCTTTAGTAAAATTACGACAGAATACAATGCAAGTCAAATTTATTTTAATCCTGATAATCAATTTTATATCATGAACCAGTCACCAGGACAGTGTAACCCGGCTTGATGAGGATTTTATTGAGTATCTTTGTTATTAAACATGGGAATCGACGATCATTGCTGAGGCAAAGAGTATAAAATGAAGGTAAAAAGTGCTACAGTTATCAACCGGATTACCGGAATTGTTCTCCTGGCAATATTTGCATTTTGCGGATGTGACAGGGAAAATGAAAAACCACTGGTTTTTACTCCGATCGACCTTAATAAATTCAGCCGGGACCATAAAGGATTCAATCTTCTGGGAAAATACGATGCAGGCTGGTCAAACAGCGGATTCCGGGAAGAAGAATTCATCATTATAAAAGATCTGGGATTTAATTTTGCCAGACTCCCCCTTGATTACAGAACATATACTTTATCAGGCAACTGGGATATTTTCCTTGAGGAAGAAGTTGCTGAAATCGACAGGGCTCTGGACTGGGGCAGGGAATATGGAGTACATATCTGTATCGACCTGCACAGGGCTCCCGGCTATTGTGTCAATCCCGGGACATTGCCTGCTAACCAGGATCTTGACCTCTGGACAGATCGCGAAGCTCAGGAAGCTTTTATAAATCACTGGGAGTATTTTGCTGAACGTTATAAAAATGTATCATACAAAGACCTGAGCTTCAACTTGCTGAATGAACCGAAAAACATGGATGAAAATACCTATCTTACGGTTATTCAGAAGGCTATTGATAAAATCCAGGCACTAAATCCCGACAGGATAATATTTGTTGATGGCCTGAATTACAGCCGGGAGATCATTCCTTCATTAAAAAACAATAAGAACATTATACAGGCACTGCATGTATATGATCCGATGACCCTTACACACTACAGAGCTTCATGGGTTGAAGCTTCAGATACCTGGCCGCTGCCTGTATGGCCGATGGCTGATATCCCTGTCTACCTGTACGGACCATGGCAGAGTGATTCCCGGTCTTCTCTTGTTCTTGAAGGAAACTTCAGGAAGGATACAAAACTGACCATAAATGTTCAACAGGTTTCAAACAGATCCACTCTGAAAATGATGCTGAATGGCAGCGAAATATATTCTAAAGTATTCATCTGTACTTCAGATCCCGGAGAAGACTGGACGAAAATCCTCAATACGCAATGGGGATACCAGAATATTTCAGGCAAGGATTATTCCGTGATCCTTCCTTCGGATGGTACACGTCTGACACTCTCAAACACCGAAGGCGACTGGCTCAGCTTTAACAGAATAACTTTCAGCTATGGGAACGATGAAATTGTTATAATACCCGGTAATACTTCCTGGGGAGCAAAACAGCGTACTTATCAGCTGACATCTGATGGTAAGGTGACTGATGAAGACGGAAATCCTCTGGTGGCATTAGGAAGCATTATTGCTAACCTTGAACTCGCAAGGCAGGAGAATATCCCGGTTATGATCCAGGAATTCGGAGTGTACAACCTTACTCCTCATGATGTGGCAACAGCATATTTAACGGATGTTGTTTCTGTTTTTAAAACTCATCAAACCGGGTATGCAATGTGGAACATGATAGGAAGCATGGGAATAATAAACAGCGACAGGGCTGACTGTAATTATGAGCAATACAGGGGCAAATTGCTTGACCGGGAAATGACCACGATCGTTCAGGGGAACTGAAACAGAACTGTTTTCAGAATCTCTTTTCTTCTGACACTATATTCCAGCCTTCAACCACCAGTTTTAATTCACCCGACTCATTTTTATTGCCCGCATCTGAAATATCAAGTTCAACCTGTCTGTTTTCTCCGGGCAGCAGGGTGAAATAATTCTCCGTAAAGAATACCGGCAAAACCAGTTCCTGATCCTGGTTATTAATCTTCAGACGTATAAAAAAGGCAGTTTCATTACCAGGATTGGAAACATTAATAATTACCTTATTATCAAAAGATTTATTTATATCTGTCTTAAGCGTTACTTTAGCAAGTTCATTCAGTTTTTCGTATGACTTTGGTTTGTTTGAAAGCCAGTATAGATTTTCATCAATAACCTTATCCTTTTCCGAAAGGATCAGTTTCAGAAAATATACCTCTTCAGTCTTTGCTCCGGGAAGTGTGACTTTGTCAAGTAATACAAGATTATGTGCTTTCAGTGATAAGGTTTTACTGTTTTCTGAAAGAGGTTTACCATGAAGATCATATAAAGTAACACTTGCAGTAATATTGTTCAAGTCTTTGGCAGTCTGGTTTAAAGCACATACAACTGAGTCATTCAGATTAAGCTGGATATGTACCGGAGCTGCCCCATGCTTATAACCGAAATAGCCGCCTGTGTAATCCAGATAAAAATCATAAAAGAATCCCCTCAGGGCAGTCCATGGATTCTGGTTCTTCCATACAAGCAT
>CAYPHL010000066.1:21202-24444 GCA_964410385.1 uncultured Rikenellaceae bacterium
CCTATTGATCCTGTTTCGGGATTGAACGGGAATGATCTTTCTGTAAATATTTTCTCAGGTTCTCTTATTCCGTAGGGCCCGTCACCAACACCTCCGATCTTGTTTGTCATGAGTTTAGGTGAAGTCGACATATCAAGAAAATACCGTGAAGGATCGTATTTCGGAAAGATGTCTTTTTCAAGAGTCTGCAGGATATCCGGCGGAGGGTAGGTTTCATTTCCGCCGCACCAGAGATAGAGACTCGGGTGATTACGGAGCATTTTAATCTGATCAATTAGCGATTCAAGGAACAGGTTATGGTCATCGGGATATGCTTTCCGCCGTGCCTGTGATTCCTTTTTCAAAGGATCATTCCATTCACCGTTACAATCACCTGTTATCCAGATATCCTGCCATACAAGAATACCATATTTGTCACATGCTTCATAGAATTCAGGCCGTTCTGTAAGTCCCCCTCCCCAGACTCTGATCATGTTCATATTCATGCCGGCATGATGTCTTATTTCAGCATCATATCTCTCCTTTGTCAGCCTTAAAAGAGCATCGGAAGCGATCCAGTTGCCACCCTTTATAAAGATCTTCTGTCCGTTAACTGAGAAGACCTGTGCGGTGATCTGTTTGTCGAAATAGTTGGATGTCTCTCTTATTCCGAATGTAACAATTTCAGAATCGCATTTTTTGCCATCCTGTTCCACATAATCGATCTTCATTTTATACAAAGGCTGGCCTCCCATGCCGTTTGGCCACCACAGATCCGGATTTTCAACTTTTATTTCAGGAAAAGTGAATTCCTTTTCTTCGCCAGGATCAAGGATAGCATTTATGCTTACTTTCTGCTTATCGAATTCGAGTCTGAGGATGCCATTAATTATTCTGGATGAAGCATTTTTAAGCTCAACAGACGTACTGACAAAGGCCGGAGCCTGCTTATCGCCAGGCATACGTGTTCCCGGTACCCTTGTCTCAACAAGCGGATTCCTGATATCAGCTGATCCGGTAATCTCAATATTCACCTGATCCCAGATGCCTGTATTCCTGTCGCGGACAGGACATATCCAGTCCCATCCGGCGGTGAACTGCATTGCCACATTACGGCCTATGGTACCATCACCGCCCTGGCCGGCCGCTGCATTTCCTGCAGGATCGGGAGGAGCCACCCAGACTGCCAGCCTGTTAGCCTTGCCCTTGTTGATATACTGAGTTACAAGATACTTTTCCCTGAGGAACATACCTTTGTGGGTACTTGTATTTACCCGCTTCCCGTTGAGGAAGATATCAGCAAAGTAATTTATTCCCCTGAAATTAAGCCATACCTCCTGTCCTTCCCCAACTTCAGGCAACTCAAATTCATTATAGAACCAGTAAGTATAATAATCCCGCCCTGTGTCATAAATATCGGGGATCAGGTTATTGTTCAACCCGAAGAAGGGATCAGGGACAAGCCTGTTATGAAGAAGTGTTGTCAGGACTGTACCGGGTACTACTGCATCTATCCAGCCTTCAGGATTGAATTTAAGGCTGGTCAGCTCATTTCCGTCAATAAGGACATCAGTTGCCCGCCTGGCTTTCCAGTTTTCATTCAAGGGGTAAAGAAAAGGTTGAGATAAGAGCTGAAAATGAATGATTGTCAATAAGGATAAAAGGAGATATACTTTTTTCATAATTCTAGAATTATTGTCCCTCCTGAGCCGGGATGAAGGTTTA
The DNA here is from genome assembly GCA_964410385.1 of uncultured Rikenellaceae bacterium. GTDB lineage: Bacteria > Bacteroidota > Bacteroidia > Bacteroidales > VadinHA17 > LD21. The sequence goes on from CAYPHL010000066.1 coordinate 22,907, forward strand.
TTTTCAGAAAAGTAAAGATCTAAAAAATGTTCTTGTATTCGGTTATTACAAAGGTGCATAAAGGATTTTAAATAACCTGATATTTCCAGGCCGGATAAATATTTTTTCACTTACCCTGGTAAAGTTGACAGTTAAAACTAAATTTGATAATAAAAATCATCCAGTCAGTCAAAAAAATAAACCGTTATGATCAGCCAGGAAAACAAGAGGCTATACAGCAGGATACTGCAGTATATTTTTATTACGGGATTGCTTGTATTTCAGGCATCCTGTTCAGGATCACCGGATAGCATCGGAGGAACAGGTTCCATCATACCTCCGGAACCCGATCCGGAGAATTATATATGTTACAGGCCGGGTGGCGTTATTGTCATTGACGGGATCCTGAATGAATCCGACTGGGGAGCTGTTCCATGGACTGACAATTTCGTGGATATAGAAGGAGATGCGAAGCCGCAACCTGAATTCAGAACCAGGGCAAAGATGCTCTGGGATGATACTTACCTTTATGTTGCGGCGGAGCTCGAGGAACCACATATATGGGCAACACTCAGACAAAGGGATACGGTCATTTTCCATGATAATGATTTTGAAATATTCATTGATCCCGACGGAGATACTCATGCTTATTACGAGCTGGAGGTGAATGCTTTTAGTACACCGTGGGATCTTCTCCTTATAAAGCCGTACCGTGACGGCGGGCCGGCTGTAAATAACTGGGACATCAACGGACTTAAGGTTGGGACCGATATTAAAGGTACGATAAATGATCCTTCCGATATTGATCAGGGTTGGAGTGTTGAAATAGCGATTCCCCTGCAGGTTCTGAAGGAATGTAACAGGACGGGCCTTCCGAAAGCCGGAGATCAGTGGCGGATAGATTTCTCAAGGGTGGAATGGAGAACGGTCATTGAGAACGGAAAATATAAGAAAGAGATCAACCCTGCAACCGGTAAGCCTTATCCTGAGAATAACTGGGTATGGTCACCTCAGGGCAGGATCAATATGCATATGCCTGAAATGTGGGGATATATGCAGTTCTCAGAAATCAGAGCCGGTGCAGGTACTGAACAGTTTGTTCCGGATCCGTATGCGGATGAGAAATGGGCCCTACGGATGGTTTATTATACAGAAGCAGAATATTTTAAAAAATTCAATACCTATACTTCCGATTTAAAGCTCCTGGGTCTGGGGAAAAAGGATTTCACCGGGATAGAAATCCTGCCTGTTATAAAAACCACTAATAATACATTTGAGTGCCATATTCCTGATAAAGATGGGACTAAAGGGTGGACCATTTTTCACGACGGGGAAATTGTACACCACTAATCGTTATTCCGGCTTATATCTGTTGATGCCATCCTGAAAGAAAGATTCTGACATTATCACAACTGACTCTGCATTATTTCTCGGTTAAGCAGGCCTGATTAATATATTTAATCATAATATTCATTTATGTTAATAAATAGTAGTATTAGTTTGTCTAAGATTAAATATATGAAGAAAAAATATGTAATTAATTACTATTATTAAGCAAT
>CAYPHL010000067.1:0-1064 GCA_964410385.1 uncultured Rikenellaceae bacterium
AATGCGTATTTTAGTTTTAATCGTATGACTCTCCAATTATATGTCAAAGAAATGAAGGAATTTCTTTCAATTGTTCTGTTGTTATTTGTGTCTGTAAACCTGATGGCAGCAGATGATATTCAGGAAAATAAAGTAAGATCTGTAGATCTGTATAAGCTTTTATCCAGGTTTGATCTTGACAGGCCGGAGCTCGAAATTGTCAGGAGGTCTTACGGTAATCCGTCAATTACGGCGGTTCAGCTGATAAATTACTTTAAGTCCCGTACCAGCGTGAAGCATCCTGCCGGGATGCTTTCAGGTTCCGGACTGCGTGGAAGGGCAGCCACGGAAGATGAAATAAAGATGGCGGACAATGCCCTGAAACATATTTTTACAGGCCAGAGCGCCTATCCTCCGGTTTTCTGTGGCGATGATATTGACTGGGGTTTACGTCCGGTCCCCGATAATGAATGGGTCTGGCAGTTTAACAGGATGTATTTCTGGAATGCCATGGCAAAAGCATATCTGCACACCGGTGATGAGAAATATGCGGAAGAATGGTGCAATCAGCTGGTTGACTGGACGAAAAAGAATCCGAATGACGGGAAGCATGCTTATGCCTGGAGGTCGATTGAAGCCGGTATAAGGGGACACAGCTGGACAGCTCTTTACCAGCATTTCATTTCTTCGCCTCATTTTACTCCTGAAGTGCTAGTCGCTTTTCTCAACAGCTGTTACGATCATGCTGCTTATCTGATGACACAATACCGTTCCGGCAGTAACTGGGGCCTGATGGAAGCAGAAGGGCTGGCTTTTATTGCCCTGACCTTCCCTGAATTTAAAGACTCAGGCAAATGGAGGGAGGAAGCTTTCAGAAGACTGAATGCTGAAATAAAAATCCAGGTATATCCCGATGGTTATCAGCGGGAACTGGCTATGGGCTATCATGTAGGCTGTATCAGCTGGTTCATGAATACTGTGGAAATTGCCGTACTGAACGGATTCACAGATGCTTTTCCTGAGAGCTATCTTAAAACTGTTGAAAAAATGTGTGAGGTCCCGATGAAACTGACTTTTCCCGACGG
>CAYPHL010000067.1:1164-24045 GCA_964410385.1 uncultured Rikenellaceae bacterium
GAACTGTTACTCTGGAAGCCGGGCAATGACCTTGATATTCTGGTGGTGGAAAATAAAAGCTACCCGGAGTTGAATCATCGTCGCTCGGTATTTTTTGTGGATAAGAAATATTTCATAATTGTTGATGATGCCATCGGTAAAGCAACAGGAGATATCGATCTTCATTTTCAGCTGGCACCCGGCAAGGCTGTTTATAATACCCGGAATTTCAGTGTAAGCTCCGATCACCCTGAAGGCTGGAATGTATTGGTACGGACATTGGATCAGAAAGGAATTAAACTGGTTGAGGAGGAGGGCTGGGTATCTTTCCGTTATACAGTTAAGGAACCGCGACCGGCATTTTGTTATAATATAAAAAAGGGAACAACAGATCAGACAGTCCGGTTTATAACAGTTATTACTCCTTATGCAGGGTCTCAGCCGGAAATAAAAGTTGACGTGAAAGACATTTCAGAACCGGGGGATCAAAAAATCCTTCTTAAAGTAGGATCGTCAGGAAAATCAAGAAAGATCGGATATGAACTTAATTGATTTTCTTCGCTCTCCGCCGACTGGAGAGGCTGTGTGAAAATCCTGATCTACCCCCCATCCCCCGGGGGGCTTTGTAAGCATCAGTAATTCAATAAGTCCCCACTGGGGAATTTAGGGGTAAGACGAAAAAGGAAGCTTTTCACACAGCCCCTGGGGTCGGGGTAAACGAAGAAAATCAATTCATGAATAATGCAAGCTAAGTTAAAACAGGAATATTACTTAAACCGAATGATATGAAAACAAGATCGTTTTTTCTGCCGAAGTTTATTATCATCACTTTGATCTTTCTGATGGCACCAGTTAAAGTGCTGATTCTATCAGCCCAGGATTCCGAAAATGAGGTACAGAAGCTTCAAAATCCGGTTACACCGGAATATATCAGGACAAAACTCAGAAAGTCCTCACCCCGGATAATACTTAATCCTGTTGTTGAAAGCTTTCTGAAGGCCAGGCTTAAGACCGACCCAGTTGTAAAGAATTATTATGCCGCCATGAGGATCAGTGCTGAAGAGATAATGGATAGCCCAATCCTTACAAGGAATGTTATTGGGAGAAGGTTACTGGGCACATCGAGATCGATGCTTCAGCGGATGACAATTTTATCGATGGTTTACAGGATCGACAGGGAGCCGGCCGTAATTAAGAGGATCAATGACGAGCTTACTGCAATTTGTAATTTTTCCGACTGGCATCCATCTCATTTTCTTGATGTGGCGGAGATGTCGCTGGCAGTTGCAATAGCTGTTGACTGGGCTGGAAAATTTTTACCGCGAAATACTCTGGAGCTTGCAAAGAAATCTTTAATTGATAAAGGTATTAATCCGTCATTTGAAAAAGGCAATTACGGATGGGTGAATGGAACTAATAACTGGAACCAGGTTTGTAATTGCGGAATGATAGCGGCGGCCATTGCAATTGCTGAAAAAGATCCGGATCTTGCTGCAAGGACTATCAGCCGGTCTCTTGATGGAATGCCTTCAGCCCTGAAGCAATATGCTCCTTCAGGTGTTTACCCCGAAGGTGCAACTTACTGGGACTATGGTACGAGTTTTTCGGTTGTGACATCCTCAATGCTTGAAAGTGCATTTGGTACAGATTTCGGAATTTCCGGTTACCCTTCATTTCTTGAAAGCGCCGGTTTCAGGATGCTTAGTGTTGCTCCCTCAGGTCAATATTTCAATTTTGCCGATTGCGGTGACAGCGAAGGCTCCAATGGTGATATCGTACTTGCATGGTTTGCACAAAAAACAGGTAATAAGCTATATTTGCAGCAGGACCGCTTCCTGAAACCGGCAGAATCAATGGGCAATCTTTCACGTTTAGCTGGTCCGGGACTTGTATGGCTTTCACAGTTCAATCCGAAAGATGAAACAGCCTTACCTCTTGTCTGGAAGGGTGAAGGTTCAAATCCCCTGGTGATTTTCCGCGGAGGGAAAGATGATCCGAATGGTTATTATTTCGGCGGGAAAGGGGGCAGAGCCAATCTGAGCCATGGTAATATGGATGCCGGGAGTTTCGTTTTCGAGCTGAACGGAGTCAGATGGGCTGTCGATCCGGGTGTTCAGGATTATAATACCCTTGAACAGTCAGGATTTGACCTTTGGGGCCAATGCCAGGATTGCCAGCGATGGACTTTACTTACAAAAGGAAATCATGGTCACGGTACTCTTACTGTTAATGACGCAAGGTTCAGGGTTGATGCAACAGCCGGGATAGTTGATTTTAAAACAGGTCCGGCACCCGAAGCAACTATCGATCTGACACCGGTTTATGATGGCCGGGTTAAAAGTGCTTACAGGAGATTTGTCAAAGACTCTGACCATTCGGTAATAATTGAAGATCAGATTGAGTTAAGTGATTCCACAAAAAGCATGACATGGGCTTTAATGACTACAGCTGAGGTGGTTCCGTCGATGGATGGGGCTCTGTTGCAGCAGGATGGGAAGGAACTGCATCTGAAGATTTCATCACCGTCAGGAGTTCGGGTTTCAACTATAATGATGGATCCCCCTCCGCTGAAGCTTGACAGGAGAATACCAGGTCTGAAAAGACTTGAAATAAGGATCCCTGCTTATTATTTTGCTGAAGGAAAGGGTATTATAAAGGTCAGATTGACTTCTCCGGAATAATTTAAAGTTTATTGATTCTCACCTTTCTGCTGAAGGAAGAATTGAATTTTGCCTTTTGTTTGCTATATTGTGGCACAAATTAATTCAGTTTATATGGTCACAGGTATACTCAGGGAAGGCGGCAACGAAAACAGAGTTGCAATGCTTCCGGGGGAAGCAGCTGTACTACAGAAGCTTGGGGCACAGGTTCTCGTTGAAAATGATGCAGGAGCGAATTCATATTCAACCGATGAGGGATACACTAAGGCTGGTGCTACACCAGTATCGCGGAAAGAGATCTTTTCAAAATCTGACCTCATCCTTTCAGTTAATGCATTGCCGGTTAATGATCTGGAATATTGCCGGAAAGGCCAGGTCCTTTGTTCAGTTGTTAACGTAGCTGAAAGCAGGGAATGGCTGGAGAAGGCCAGAGCCACAGGTGTTACAGTTCTTGCACTGGATATTATTCCACGTACGACCCGTGCACAGGCTATGGATATCCTCTCGTCGATGGCTACGGTATCGGGTTATAAGGCAGTGCTTGAAGCAGCAAGCTTATTACCAAGGTTTTTCCCTATGTTCATGTCTGCCGCCGGAACTATCAAACCTTCAAGGGTGCTCATCCTGGGAGCAGGAGTTGCAGGATTGCAGGCAATAGCCATCGCAAGGAAACTTGGCGCCGTTGTGGAGGTCTTTGATGTCCGGTCTGCTGTAAAGGAGGAGGTGAAAAGCCTTGGAGGAAAATTCATTGAAGTTGAAGGTGCAAAAGAGGATGCTGCAGCCGGTGGTTATGCAGTTGAACAGACAGAAGAGTTTAAGAACAAACAGAGGGAGCTTATCCAGCAACGTGCCATCGCAGCCGATGTTGTGATCGCTACTGCCCAGATACCGGGAAAGAAAGCTCCGATCCTTGTGTCAAAGGAAACTGTTCATTCAATGAAGCCAGGTTCGGTAATCATAGATCTCGCAGCCTCAAGCGGAGGTAACTGTGAACTGACTGAAAATGGTAAAACGGTTATGGTTAACGGCGTCAGAATAATCGGTAAATCAAATTATCCCTCAGATATGCCTGTTGATGCCAGTAAAATGTTCGGGAATAATATTATCAATCTTCTGAAAATAATGCTCACCAAGGAAGGAAACCTTAACCTGGATATGCAGGATGAGATAATTAATGGTACCACTGCGGTCCATGACGGAGAATATGTCAGTCAGAGGGCTAAACAATTACTTAATATAAAATAATATATATGGAAAATATACTCGGATTCTTCCTTCAGCACAGAGAAGCTATTTTTATTGTAATTCTGTCTGTATTCCTGGGCATTGAAGTTATAAGCCATGTTCCGGCCATACTTCATACACCGCTTATGTCAGGGGCCAATGCTATTCACGGAGTTGTAATAATCGGCGCCATTATAGTAATGGGACATGCTGAAACGACAGGATCGATGATACTGGGTTTCCTGGCGGTCGTTCTCGGGACGCTCAATGTTGTTGGAGGTTTTGTTGTAACCGACAGGATGCTCGAGATGTTTAAAAAGAAGAAATAGGATCCTATGGTAATGTTAAATTTCAATGGAATGGATAATATGTCTCAGTTTCCCTCCGGCATCTCTGTAATGGAAATTACCTATGTGGTGGCTTCCGTACTTTTTATTCTTGGTCTGAAAATGCTCAGCCATCCTCTTACGGCACGCAGGGGTAATATCCTGGCAGCTTTCGGTATGGGCTTCGCGATAATAGCTACAATACTCTTCCATAAAAAAGATGGTGAACCGATCGGAAATATTCCCTGGATACTTGCAGCAATTATAATAGGTACAATTATTGGCTGGATTATAGCAAAGAAGGTAAGAATGACGGCCATGCCTCAACTGGTCTCTTTCTTTAATGGCATGGGAGGGGCAGCAGCTGCTCTGATATCTATGATGGAATTTCCCCATGTAAGCAGTGATCTTATCGCAAGGCAGGGTATGGCAAACGGACAGGTGCTGGCCATCCTGCTCGGACTTATGATCGGAACCGTATCATGGGCCGGAAGTATGATCGCTTTCGGTAAGCTTGACGGCTGGATAGGTGATCTCAGGATCAAATCTATGAAGTATGTGAACATCGCCATACTTATTTTACTGATAGGATTTATTGTATTTATTATGACCCGCGATGTGGAAGCTGCTTCCGAACTGACACACTGGATCTATATAATGTTCGTGGTTGCAGTTATATATGGTGTCCTGTTTGTGATGCCCATAGGAGGCGCCGACATGCCTGTGGTGATTTCCCTTCTGAACTCCTTTACCGGGGTAGCTGCCGCCATGGGAGGCTTCCTCTACAATAATCAGGCAATGCTTACCGGAGGTATACTCGTGGGATCAGCAGGTACTATCCTTACTGTCCTGATGTGCAGGGCTATGAACAGGTCTTTGCTGAATGTCATTGTGGGGGTATTCGGAGGAGGAGGTCAGTCAGGTACGGAAGTCGCAGGAAGTATAAAAGAAATAACTCTTTCAGATGCTGCTGTTCTCCTGAGTTACTCGAAAAAAGTGGTAATTGTACCTGGCTATGGTCTGGCAGTTGCACAGGCACAGCATATATGCCACGAACTCGATAAGATACTTGAAGAAAAAGGAGTGGAAGTTAAATACGCAATTCATCCTGTTGCCGGAAGAATGCCCGGACACATGAACGTCCTGCTTGCAGAGGCGGATGTTCCTTATGAACAGCTGATTGAAAGCGATGAGATCAATCCCGACCTTCCAAATACTGATGTGGTTGTAGTTATAGGTGCAAACGATGTTGTAAACCCGGCAGCGGAAGATGATCCTTCCAGCCCTATTTATGGAATGCCGATTGTTAAAGCAAGGAATGCAAGAAATATTATCGTGATGAAGCGGGGTATGGGAAAAGGTTATGCGGCAATTGAAAACCTCCTTTTCTTTGATAATAAGACCAGAATGCTGTTCGGCGATGCTAAAAGCAGTCTGCAGAACCTTGTAAATGAGGTAAAAAGCTTATGACAGATTCTTCAAATAGTTTGTCTTTATCTGAATATTTCTGTCTTTAATTATACGTAACCTTTGTGTCCTTCGTGGTTAAATTGATTTCTATTTTAACCACAAAGAGCACAAAGTTCACATTAAGGGCACAAAGGGATACTGCAAATTTTGAACATTCAGGAATTAAACAGATTAAAAATACGAAGGCAATTTATAATTAAAATTATGATAATTAAAGTTTTACACAGGTATTTTATCGCCGTATTGATACTTTTGGCGATTGGATCGGCCTGTAGGGACAATAACAAGGGTTTTTCTGCTTTTAATCTGAAATGTGAGCATCTTGAAAATCCACTTGGAATAGATGTTAAGAATCCAAGGCTTTCCTGGCAGATGAAGGATGACAGGATGGGAGCAGGTCAAAGCGCTTTCAGAGTGGTTGTAGGGCGCGATTCAGCTGATGTTTCCCTTGGAAAGGGCGATATGATGGATTCAGGCAAGACCGGATCGGACCGGAACCTTATTGTATATTCAGGTTTGCCGTTGTCACCGCTGACAAGGTATTTCTGGAGCATTCAGTTATGGGATAAAAAGGGACAACCTTCTGAAATTTCACGGGTGGCTTCATTCGAAACAGGAATGATAGAACCGCGGAACTGGAAAGGCAGCTGGATAGCCGACACACGTGATATTAATCTGAAGCCGGCGCCTCTGTTCAGAAAATCATTTACAATCCCGGGAGAAATAAAATCTGCCCGGGCTTATATTGCTGTTGCAGGTCTGTACGAACTTTATATAAATGGTAAGAAGGTGGGGAATCACCGGCTTGACCCTTCATATACTAGGTTTGATCGCCGTACGCTTTACCTTACACATGATATAACTTCTCTGCTGAAAACTGGTGAAAATGCTGCAGGAATTCTGCTGGGCAACGGCTGGTATAATCACCAGTCAACTGCAGTGTGGTTCTTCCATGAAGCCCCCTGGCGTGCCAGACCAAAGCTCTGTATGGATATACATATCATTCTCGGGGATGGTACTGAATTAAATGTTCCGACCGGCACAGACTGGAAGACATCATTAAGTCCGTTGATCTTCAATAGTATATACACGGCTGAGCATTATGATGCCAGGCTTGAAAAGCCGGGATGGGACATGCCCGGTTATGACGATTCAGGCTGGCAGAATGCGATTAACGTTCCTGCACCCTCCCTGAATATCACCGCACAGGTAATGCATCCTGTGAGAGCTGAAGCTGAGATACCGGCACGATCAGTGAAAAAGTTCAGCGACCGGAAATATGTCTTTGACCTTGGCAGGAATATCGCCGGCGTAAGCAGGTTGAAGGTAAGGGGAGAAAAAGGAACTGTTATCCGGATCAAACATGCAGAGAGGCTTAACCCCGACGGTACAGCGGATCAGTCAAATATCGATGTTCATTACCGGCCGACAGATGACAGTGACCCGTTCCAGACCGATATTTTCATCCTGTCGGGAAAAGGAGAGGAGTCCTTTATGGCCAGGTTCAACTATAAGGGATTTCAATATGTTGAGGTTATATCCGACAGGCCTGTATCACTGGAAAAGGAAAGCCTTACGGGATTCTTCATGCACAGCGATGTGCCACCGTCAGGAAAAGTCAGTTCTTCGGATTCCCTTCTGAATAAGATATGGAAAGCGACCAATAATTCATATCTTTCAAATCTTTATGGTTATCCTACCGATTGCCCGCAAAGGGAAAAGAACGGCTGGACAGGGGATGCACATATTGCTATTGAAACAGGATTATACAATTTTGACGGAATAACGGTATATGAGAAATGGCTGAATGATCATCTTGATGAACAGCAGCCCAACGGGGTCCTTCCGGCGATAATCCCTACAAGCGGTTGGGGCTATCACTGGGCAAACGGACCTGACTGGACCAGCACAATAGCTATAATCCCCTGGAATATTTATCTATTTTACGGCGATTCTCATCTTCTTCAGAAATGTTATAACAGCATAAAACGTTATGTGGATCATATTACTGAAATAAGTCCATCGGGGCTCACAAACTGGGGACTCGGCGACTGGATCCCTGTAAAATCTGTAACACCGAAAGAGCTGACTTCTTCTGTCTATTATTTTATTGATGCAACCATTCTTGCCAAAGCTGCAGGATTGTTTGGCAATCAGTCTGATTTTAAGACATACAGTGCTCTGGCTGAAAAGATAAGAAATGCGATAAATGAGAAATACCTGAACAGGGAGACTGCTGTTTACGGCAGCGGATATCAGACAGAACTGAGTGTTCCCCTGATGTGGGGTATTGTACCTGATGACATGAAGCAGAAAGTTGCCGGAAATCTTGCAGAAAAGGTAAAAGCTGATGGCGAAAAGATAGATGTGGGTCTGCTTGGGACAAAAGCATTATTGAATGCATTGAGTGAAAACGGATATTCAGATCTTGCCTTCCGGCTCGCTGTGAAGGACAGCTATCCTTCATGGGGCTGGTGGATCGTAAACGGAGCAACAACCTTATATGAGAACTGGGCCATAAATCCTGAATCCGATATATCCATGAATCATATTATGTTTGGAGAGATAGGAGCATGGATGTATAAAACTCCCGGAGGAATATTCCCTGATGAGAAGAAACCGGGATTCAAAAATATTTTGCTTAAACCTCAGTTTGTGACTGGCCTTGATCAGTTCGAAGCCAGACATGATGGTCCTTATGGAACTATTGTATCTTCGTGGGAAAGAGTCGGGGATGAAATAATTTACAGGGTCATTATTCCTGCCAACAGTACTGCGACTTTTTATCCGGGATCAGATGAGGTGCTGGAAGATAAAGCTGACATAGGGAAAAATAAATATATCAAATCCTTCAATCAGGGTAAGGACCTGGTGCTCAGTCTTGAAGCAGGAAAGTATGAATTTACGATCAAAAATCCCGGCAGGACTGGAAGAGAGGAGTAGAAAACCGTGAGATTCTTGAAGATAATAACACAGAGATACACAGAGGTTACACAGAGTTACACAGAGGTAATTAATTGAATTCTCTGTGTCTCTCTGTGACTTCTCTGTGTCTCTCTGTGTGATGAATTGAATTAATTAAAAATCTCCCGGGAAAGTCCTCAACTCCGGATTTACAGATTGCTTAATATCAACCCCCTCTATTACCTGTAACATATCGAACCATGCCACCCCCTGCGAGGGCATCTGCAAAATAACATTTGCTTTTGGCGGAAGATCGGTCCGGACCGGAATTGTTATGCCGGTCATGTATTCCTGCCATTCATTGCTGAGTTGAAATCTTTTTGATCCGTAATCTCCGAGTGCAACTTCAAAGAACTGTGGCTTTTTGAGTTGAGTTGTATCCGGTATCTGCTCAGGATCTGCTTTGGCATATACAGAAATATAATATGTCATACCCGGCCGGATTTTGAAAGGGAAAAATCTCAGTCTTGCACTTTTATTACTAACTGGAGTTATAAGTCTCAGTGAATGATTTCCTTCGTAATGTTCACGCGGATCAAGGAAAAAGGTGGCTCCCCTGTCGCCATTGTTCCATGCATAACATGATGCCGGTATTCCAGGGCTTGCCGTATCCTCAAATCCGCTGTCCCTGATTAGGTTCCCCTTCCATGGTTTTACATTCTCTCTCACATTAACCACATTAATCAGGTAAACCTGGGTACCAAGAGCAGAGAGCTGGTCTGAAAAACGACCGCTGGTAACCTGTACAGACCTGTTTTCAAAGAGGACACTGGTTCTTCCCTGAAGAGATACTGATAATGAATAATCTGCTCTCTGTGGTGAGTTTGTTTTATTGGCAGCAACTATCATGAGTTGCCCACGGTGTTTAAATGATTTAACCAGAATATTCTCCGATGTGCAGGTGACAGGGATAGCCGGTTCATCCGAAAGGAGCCATGGGGTCATTTCAGCTATTTCAACAGCCATTTTTCCGCATTCATTCCACAGAGCTGTTGATTTTGGAAAAAGGTTAAGTCCTTCCCTGACGAAATACTGGATACCCTTAATCCCGTTAATTACCGACTGGTATGTCATTGCCCTTACCTCCTGTATCGTCGGTTCCCTGCTCCATATCTCTCCGCCGCCGAACACCTGTGGTACAATCCAGACTGGTCTTTTCCCCCTGAATTCATCCGCCAGGGATTTTGCTACATTACCGGGAAGCGTAACAGGCGAATCAGGTATCGGATAGGGATCTGCCATTACAATATCAAGCGCATCAATATAATTCTTCGAAGCCAGCCATGGCGCCATGAAGACCATTGAAACCGGATGCCAGGGATCATTTTCCTTTATAAGCGTGTAGACGACCTTAAGAGTATCGGGATGTATCATGTAACCGTTTGGCTCATCGGCAATATACCATGCCAGGAGGGCGGGATGATCACGGAAAACCTTTATTTCATTGAGAAGAAGGGTTTTTTTCTGTGACCATGTGAGGCCTTCAATTTTAGAATTCACTCCACCTCCTCCTGATACAGACAACAGATTATAATGGACTTTCATTCCCAGTTGTGCACACCTGTCCATATAAGCCTTCCGGGCCTCAAAAGAGGCTGGCAATATTTTCTGGTAAGGTGAAATCATATTGAATCCTTTAACCACCTCCTCTTCCGGAAGAGAAGGATTAACCGGTGAATAGCAGTAGAATCCGACCGGAAAAAACGGCCTCCTGTTTACTATTATGCCTCCGGTCAGCCGGTCTGTCTTAACCTCGTTAGGTTTATAATCCAGCTTTACCAGATCGGTTTTTGCTATGAACCTGGTGATACTGCCGGAAACCCTTATATCGGCAATTAACCTGTGAAAGCCTTTGTCAATATTTGGTTTAAAAGGAATTCTTAAAATCCTTTGTCCGGGTATGCCGTTCCATCTGCAGAGAGTATCTTTATTCGAAAGCATTACAGATACATTAATCTTGTTGGAAACATAACTCCATGGGATATGAAGGATCATTTCGGCATTTTCTTCAACAGAATAAAATGAAAATCTTGTGTTTAATCTGAAAGCAAGGGAATCAATCTTTTGCGATAATCCCTGGCTGGTAAATACAATAATTACTATTAATATGATTGTACCGGATCTTTTCACAGAATAAGTTATTTGACAGTTTTCAGGTTTTAAAATTATTAATTCCGGTAGAAATCGTATTTTAGTCACAGGAGAAGTTATCAATACATACTGACATAACGCAACCTGTACCATAGATGATCCATCATTATGGTATAGCGACGCATATTCTTATTTTAGTAATCAATCATCTAAGCCTATGATAATAAGTTTTCAGGTCCAGTGATAATTGTTTCATGCTGCCGGTGCGGCAATCTCATATCAGGACCATTGGACCGATATTTAACCTTTTATTTTTAATTTAAAAACTGCTAAATCTATGAAAGAGAAAAAGAAGATTAGGTCATTTTTCCTGACCGGAAAAGTGATCAGAAGCTTCATTATGGTAAAGATCTTTTTGTTATTGATCTTTGTACCTGTAATTAATGTCTCAGCAACCGATCAGGGTACTGAACTCTCTGATGAGTATTATTTACAGAATTCGGTTTCCGGAAGAGTTACTGATGCTAATGATGAACCTTTACCCGGAGTTACTGTAGCGGTAAAAGGTACCAATCTTGGTTCACTAACTGATATTGACGGGAAATTTACAATCAGTAACTTGCCAGATGACGCTGTTCTGGTATTTTCATTTGTCGGATTGAAAACAATTGAAATACCTGTAGCAGGTCAATCCACAGTTAATGTTAAGATGGAAGAAGAAGCCATTGGTCTTGCTGAAGTTGTTGTGATAGGATACGGAACAGCTTTACGAAGGGATTTCACGGGAACTGTAGGTTCATTGAACGTAGAAAGTTCACCGGTGGCACAGCTTCCCAAATTCAATGCACTGGAAAGTCTCAAAGGAAGCATATCCGGTCTGGATATCGGAGCAACCAACACAGCAGGAGGGCAACCGAGCATGCTGATACGTGGTCAGAATTCAATTTCAGGGTCCAATGACCCCCTGATAGTACTTGATGGGGTTATTTTTCTTGGTAGTATAGGGGATATTAATCCTAATGACATAGCGAGTTTCGATGTACTCAAGGATGCTGTTTCTGCAGCTGCTTATGGTTCGAGGTCTGCAAACGGGGTAATTGCTATAACTACCAAGAAAGGACTGATTGGCAAACCTTTGATAAGTTTTAAGGCTTCTTCGGGAATTCAGACCTGGCAAAATAAGCCTGTTATGATGAAAGGAGAGGAGTGGATTTCAGTTGTAAATGCGCGTAATCAGTATACTCCGGGATCAACTGAATGGATGAAGCCGGGTGAGCTTGCCAACCTTGCTGCCGGAAAAGAAACTGTTTGGCTCGACGAATCAACGCGTACAGGTGTGGTACAGGATTATCAGATATCCGTGTCAGGTGCAAATCCAAATGTGAACTATTATCTTTCAACCTCTTATGACTCCAACAGGGGTATTGTTGAGGGAGATGATTTTAACAGACTTTCATTTCTGGCAAAACTTAAGGCAAATGTTACAAAATGGCTCGAGCTTGGATTTGATGCGGGTTATTCAAGACGCGATTATTCAGGTTTTGCGGCAAATATAGGGACTGCACAGGTAATGTCGCCATATGGAGTAATGTATCGTGATGATCTGGGGAATCTTGAAAAGTATCCATATACCCAGTCAGGGGTAAATCCGTTGTGGGGTGTGACAAACGATGTTGCCGATAACAGCGATATACGCAATAATTTCAGGCTGAATGCCTACACTGTTGTCAATATCCCCTGGGTGGAGGGACTGAGTTACAGGATCAATCTCCTGACAAATCTTGATAAAAATGAATCAGGGAGTTTTTATTTTGAAGATTATTATATCGCTGAAGGTGAGGGCGTCGGCAGATATGCTCCATCTGTTGTTCAGGGATTCCTGTCAAGAGCAAATGGAAATATTGATAATAACAGCACATTCAGTTACGTATTTGACAATATCCTGAATTATAAGCATGTTTTCGGAAACCACAGTGTAGATATAACTGCTGTTGCAACACGTGACCTGCGCCAGTATAAACAGGTAAATTCGACAGGTTCCGATTTTGCTGCAAACGGAAATACATCTCTCGGCCGGTGGGGGTTGCATAAAGCAACTGTCCAGAAGGTTGTACTGAATGCAGAAGACAGAGCCAATATCGGATATTATGGCCGTCTGAATTATTCCTTTGGCGATAAATATTTCATTACAGGATCCTACAGGAGAGACGGAGCATCGGTATTCGGGGCCAATAACAAGTGGGCTGACTTTTTTGCTGCCGGTGCAGCATATAAGTTATCCAATGAGCCTTTCTTTAATATTGATCTCATAAACAGCTTAAAATTAAAGCTTTCATGGGGACAGAACGGAAACCAGGGTATCAGTCCTTACGGAACTCTTTCAACGGTTGCCAACGCCGCGTCGGGAGGATCCAGATATGAATTTTCAAATACGGGAAGCACAATTTATTACGGACTGTACCAGAATGCTCTCGGGAACCCGGATCTGGGATGGGAAACAACAGAATCATGGAATACCGGCTTTGAATCAGAACTCCTGAAAAGCAGGATTTCGGTTGATATGGATGTTTATTTTTCTAAAACCACCGATCAGATATTTACAAGAAATATCCCCCCGATGACAGGTTTCAACACAATAAAAACATCAATGGGTCAGGTCAACAATACGGGTATCGAATTCAGGGTAAGTACTGTAAATATCAAAAAAACTGACTGGTACTGGAATACAGTATTTTCCTTCTGGAAGAATAACAATAAACTGGTACATCTTTATGGTGACGATCTTGATGGTGACGGAAAAGAAGATGACGATGTTGCAAACAGCCTTTTTATAGGTAAATCACTGGGTGCAATATTTGGTTATGATCAGGATGGTATTGTCCAGACAGAGGATACTGAATATATTGGTCTTACAGGCGCAGCTCCCGGTGCACCTAAATATAAGGACCATGACGGTGTTGCAGGTATTACAGCCGCCGACAGGATCATACTGGGCTATAACAAAGAAAATTTCCGTTCAAGTCTGAGCAATATTGCCGGTTATAAGAATTTTGAACTGTATGTAATGATAACAGGTGTTTTTGGAGGTAATAATCATTATCTTAAGAGTAATACTGCTGCATACCTGACATCAGGAACAGGTTTGTTCAATGCTAACATGACATCCAAACCTTACTGGACACCGGAAAATAAAAGTAATATATATCCATCAGCTATTTTTGCCGGTGACGGAAGATATCTCGCACTTCAGTCCAGAGGATTTGTCAGAATCCAGGACATTTCGCTTTCATATACATTTAACAGGAAACTGATTGATCTTTTAAAAGTCAATTCATTAAAAGCTTTCCTGAGTGTTCAGAATATGGCCACATTTACTGACTGGTTCGGAGGAGATCCGGAGACCGGAACGCCTGTAAGGGAAAATACATATCCTGTACCGTCAACATTCTCTCTCGGAATTAATGCAACCTTTTAAACGATTAAAAATTAAAGCAATGGACAAGATCAAATATATTAAGCAAATCTGGATACTGGTTCTTGTATTTGCATTATTCGCATGTGAATCGGATAATGAATTTCTTACAGAAGAGCCGACAACCTTTTACACAACAGATAATGCATTTTCGACATATGCCCAGATAGACCAGGTACTTGTAGATGTTTATACCCAGTTAAGAGACCTGTGGGCCAATTCCACCGAAGCTGCATGGATATTTGTTTTCCGGGGTAACGGTACCGATATGTTCGATGTACCAAGCATAAGAAGGGGGAATACATTTAATAATTATGGTACAATAAATCCCGATCATTCTCATTTTCTAAATATTTACAGCGCCTGGTACCAGATTATTTATAAAGCCAATCTCGTAATTTATACTTCAGAATTGCCACAGATATCATGGTCCTCACCAGCTGAGAAAGCCTATATACTTGCTCAGGCAAGATTCTTCAGGGCATTTGCTTACAGGAATCTTGGTGAACTCTTCGGAGGTGTGCCCATCGTTACTGAAATATCCAAAACTGCCAAATACGATTTCGAACGTTCAACGAGGATAGAAACATATCAGTTTGCTATTGATGAGCTTCTTGCGATAGAAAATGACCTGCCTGAAACAACTGTTTCCGGAGGCCGGCTTGTAAGAGGTGCAGCCCAGCATAACCTTTGTGAACTTTATCTCGCACTGGGAACCCAGATGGCGTCTGAAGGAAATTCATCGGGAGCTCAGACAGCATTTGCGAGCTCCATTTCCTATGGCAATAAGGTGATCGATGGTGGAATTTATTCACTGGTCGATGCCCGTTTTGGCAAGAGGAAAAACGAGCTTAAAATCAATATCCCGGTATTCAGACAGGGAAGTACCAGCTCGCCTGTTGACACTCTGGAACAAACAACCAACTATTACTGGGATATGTTCCAGGAAGGGAATGTGAATTTTCAGGACGGGAATAAAGAGTGTATATGGGCATTACAGACTGATTATGCTGCATATAAAGCTGAAGACGGAAAATCACGATTACCCTATTCCCGTACTTACGGACCGGTATTCCGCGACGGAGCCAAAAACCATCTTACCGGTACCCTTGAAGATGTCGGAGGCAGAGGTATTTCACAGATCATTCCCACCATGTATACCAGAGATGTTATTTATGAAGGAAAATGGGCTGAGGATATGCGGAATTCGGATGTAGTATTACGCAGAACCTTTATCGGTAATGTGGCAACATCAACATATTATAAAAAGATCATTCCCTGGAATATAATGTATAATGAAAGTGCCGATCCTTCAACAAACAATAATAATCGCAGTCTTTGCTATCCTGTTTCCTGTAAAATAGCCACTGATAAATATACTGGTCTGGACGCCGGTGAAAACAGAAGTAATCTCTTCCGTGACGATTATTTCATCCGGCTTCCGGAGACGATCCTTCTTCGTGCAGAAGCCAAACAGCGGAGCGGTGATAAGAATGGAGCGGCAAATGATATCAACCTGCTGCGGAACCGGGCACAATGTACTTATCTGGTTACTGCTGCTGATTTAGACGATAATTTCAATCTTATCCTTGATGAACGTGCACGCGAGCTTGTTTACGAAGAATGCAGGTGGAATACTCTTCTGAGAATGGGAGGGACCATAGCTGTTGACAGGATATCACAGTTTGCATACTGGCCCGAAGCTCAGGCTACTCTGACCTTTGATTATAATCTCTGGCCTATTCCGCAGACTGTTATTGATACAAACAAGGATAAAGTGCTTGAACAAAATCCGGGATGGGAATAATAAAAAATTTCACAGGGAGGCTGGCATCAGTCTTGATTCTAAGCCTGATTGCCGGCTTTTCCTGCAGGATGAAAGTGACGGATCACGGATTCAGGAAAGAGATCAGCTCTGACCTCAGGGCTGATTTCCCGGATCCTCCTTCTTATGCACGGATCAGAACATTCTGGTGGTGGCTCAACAGCAATATCACCAAAGGGTGTATAACACAGGACCTTGAAGCCATGAAGGCTAACGGTTACGGGGGGGCCATTATCTTCGATGCAGGATCATCAAATTATATTGTCGCACAGAAAACAGAAGCAGGTCCGGCCTTCCTGAGCGAAAAATGGATGGAATTATACGGGCATGCAGTAAAGGAGGCTGACCGCCTGGGTCTGGAACTGACGATCAATGTCCAGAGCGGATGGAACCCGGGCGGACCTTCAGTAACTCCTGAATTCGCTATGAAGAAGATCACCTGGAGCGAAAAAGACTTCACGGGGCCGGCAAAAATCAATTCCGCCCTGCCGGATCCACCATCAGTTTTACTTTATGAAGATGTACTGGTCCAGGCAGTAAGAAATTATCCGGACAATCCCGATACACTCGGGATCAAAAACCACGGCATTAAAATATTGCGCGACAGAATTGGATGGTCGGGAATTTATCCATTGTACAGATTAAGAGAAGATTATCCTGAAGATGCTCTCAATCCATTGAATCCGGATGATATAATTGATGTGACAAAGTTCTGTAAAAACGGAATTCTTGAATGGGATGTGCCTGAGGGAGAATGGACAATTATCAGATACGGTATGACCTGCACGGGAGTTAAGGTTTCAACTTCGAGTGACGGCTGGGACGGACTCTCAATGGATCACCTGAGCAGGGATGCTTTGCTCAGGTATAATGAAGATGTCATTTCCCCGCTTATCGCAAAAGCAAAGCAGGAAGGAAATTCACTTAAGTTCATTCATACCGACAGCTGGGAAATGGGCGTTGCAAACTGGACACCGGGATTCATGGAGAAGTTCAGAGAACTCCGAGGCTATGATATGACTGATTATATGCCGGTAATAACAAACAGGGTCGTTGTAAACCGTGATATTTCAAACCGTTTCCTTCATGATTTCCGCAGAACTGTAAGCGATCTGATCGCTGACGAATTTTACAGGACATTTTCAGAAATTGCCCATCAGAACTCTGTTTATACTCATCCTGAATCAGGAGGTCCACATTCAGCGCCAATCGATGCAATTAAGACAATGGGCTATAACGACGTCCCTATGGGTGAATTCTGGGTACGTTCAAACACACACAGGATATCCGATGCACAGCGCCTGTGCGTTAAACAAAGCGCCAGTGTAGCTCATGTTTACGGAAAGCAGTTTGTGGCTGCTGAAGGACCAACAAGCATAGGTCCGCATTGGGAGCGACCTCCAAAAGATTGTAAAAATGTGATTGACAGAATATTCTGTTCAGGAGTAAACAGGATCGTCTGGCATACTTATACAGCCTCACCTGATGAATATGGAGAACCGGGCAATGAATATTTTGCCGGAACTCACATGAACCGACATGTCACATGGTGGAAAGAATCTGAAGCATTTATAAGATATATGAACCGCTGTTCTTTTCTTCTCTCCCAGGGGAGCTTTGTTGCAGATGCCCTGTATTATTACGGTGATGATACTCCTAATTTCGTTTTTCTTAAGGAAGAGGTTACCGGTCTCGATCCGGGATACGACTGGGATAAGTGCAGCATCGATGTTCTGCTTGACAGGGTAAAGATTAAAGATGGAAGAATTGTACTTCCCGATGGAATGACTTACTCAGTCCTTGTTCTTCCTGAAGAAAAAGCCATTAATATCATGCTGATGCGAAAGCTTGAGAAACTGGTTCGCGACGGAATGATCCTTATTGGACCTAAACCTGCTAGATCCACAGGATTGGCAGAGTACCCTGATGCTGATGCTGAGGTTTCTGAGATGGCCGGAAGACTTTGGGGAAATATTGATGGCGAAAATATTAAAGTGAACAACTACGGAAAGGGGAAAGTCGTCTGGGGACAAACTCCGGGTGAGGTTTTAAAGTCTTCCGGTCCGGGTCCGGACTTCACTTACTCCTCGGCAGGTGACAGCACATTTATTGAATATATACACAGGACAACAGGTAAGGAGGAAATATACTTTGTTGTAAACCGTCTTGCCAGATATGGTATATATGATACCAAGTACAGATATTTTACCGACCTTCCGGACAGATATGAGGAGGTTGTATGCAAATTCAGAGTTTCAGGCAAAATTCCCGAATTATGGGATCCGATGAACGGTGAAATAAAAAAGCCGGCGATATATATCGATGACGGACAGTTCACTTATGTCCCAATACATTTAAATCCGGAAGGTTCAGTGTTTGTAGTGTTTTCACCCGGTCAGACCGGCCAACACATTACCAGGGTGGTGAAAGATGGAAAGGAAATCTTTCCTGTGCCCGGACTGTCAGGTTCATTATTCCCATCTATGGATTGTTATTTCAAAGAAAACAAGATTGTTGCAAAATTTTCACAACCGGGTAATTACACAATCCGCTTTTCAGATGGCAGGGAGTTGTCAGTTAATGAGGGAGAGCCATATTCTGAAATACCCATATCTTCTTCAGCAGAAATAAAATTCCTTAATCACTGGGGCCCGGAGGAGATGATAACAATTAATGAATTTCAATCCTGGACGGATTTCAAAGATAAGAAGATCAAATACTACAGCGGACCGGCTGAGTATTTGACATTTTTTGAAATTGACCGGAGCATAACCAGGGACCGAAAGATATATTGTGATCTTGGAAATGTTCAGGAGATTGCCGCTGTCTGGGTCAATGATCAGTTTGCCGGCGTTACCTGGATCGCTCCCTTTGTTCTGGATATAAGCGGTTTTGTACAGGAAGGTAATAATAAACTGAAGATCAGGGTTGTGAATTCATGGGTGAACAGACTGGTGGGAGATGCTGATCAGCCCCCGGAACAGCGTTATACACGTACAAATATTCTCAAATTTGAGGGAAGCGACAGAGAGGAGTATCTGAGAAAATCCGGATTGACAGATAATTTGAAGGTATTAACTGTAAAAGAGATTGAATTACAAAATATAAGGTATTAAGACGTAAAATCAAAAAGCGGATGCTGTAATGTCATCCGCTTTATTTTTGGGTTTAAGTTATAGCTGGTTCCTGAAATTTCTATTTGAAAACGATCCTGAGCATTTTTTCATCTTCAATGATCCTTCCGTTATTTTCGGCAGGCTTCCATGCAGGCCCTTCTTTTATAAGCCTGATAGCTTCGGCTGTATATTCTTCACCCGGACTGCTGAGTACTTTAATGCTGTCAATATTTCCGGTTGCTCTTACAACAAAGCTTACAACGGCAACAGCATTTTCTCCTTCAGTGAGTGTCTGAGGTTTCCTGATGTTCTCTTCAATATATTTAGTAAAGCTATTATTTCCGGAGACAGGCTGGGGTGCAATATAACCTGCCGGATTCGATAAAGCAGCTGTTGTGTCGGCTTTATTCTGCTGGTCAGATCCTGAGACCGGTGTGGCCGGTACTGATTCTGAATTATCTGCAGCGGCAGCCGTTGCCAGGATGGCATTCTCTCCCGTGTTCAGTGAATCAGCCGGAATCATCACAGGTGCAGGATCGGGAGTAACTTTGGGAAGCGAAGGAACAGTTCTGATATCAGGGATTGTCATCTGTGACATCGATTCAAATGCCTGAAATCCTGCGATCTGAGCCTGATTAGTCACAACCTTCATAAGTGCCGGCGTGCCACTGTTCAGAAATTTGAACGGTCTGAACTGTTTTACAGAAATTTTCTTTTCAACCACAAGGTAAGCCGATGTGGCGACCAGAAGAATTATTACCGAAGCTACAATGCTGTAAATTAGCCGCTTCCTGTTTCTTATTCTTTTTTCTTCTTCTTCCTCTGCCAGATTTGTAAAGAAGGAGACTTCTTCTTCCGGAACTTCAGTAAATCCTTCAATTGCTGCTTCAGCATATTGATCCTTCCTGATGTTCTTCTGGAATGTGAACTCTTCTCTCTTTGTCATTTCTCCCCTTACATAGCGCTGGAATTCAAAGAGGATATTGTTACCGATTTCAACTTCTTGTTCTTTCATTTCTCTTCAATTCAAAGCGTGATAACATTTCATACGCGGACAGTCCTTTTTTATGGCCTGCCCTGTATTCTGACTTTCATTTTTTATTTAAACTTTAAACACAACTTTGGACTCCATACCCAAAGCTTTGATAAATTTAAATACAAATTGAAGAGTAATCTAAATTTTAATGGAATTATAGGTTTCCCGGCCTACGGGAAATATCCGTTCGTCAAAATTTTTCCGGTTTTGACAAAAAAATCAGTCATTTTTTCTCAAAAACCGGTCAGTTTCCATTGCACATTTCCTTCCTGAAGCTATTGCATTAACTACCAGACTTGCACCACTTACAGCATCTCCTGCGGCAAAAACACCTGAAAGGTTAGTGCACAGATTATCACCAACTTTGATATTCTTTCTGTTGTCAAGTTCAATTCCTGATCCATACGTAAATCCATCAGTAACAGGATGTAAAAATCCCAGTGCCAGCAGTATAAGATCAGCTTCTATGACTCTTCTTGTTCCTGGGACAGGTGTCATTATTTTATTCCCGCTGACGGATTCCCATTTAACTTCTTCAATCTCTGCTCCCCGGGTAATACTTCCGTCTCCTACGAACCTGATTGTTGAAATGCCCCACAGCCTTTCACAACCTTCCTCGTGAGATGTTGATGTCTTCAGTATTCTGGCATACCAGGGCCACGGATTGTCCTGATCCCTCTCTGCAGGAGGTTTGGGAAGTATCTCGATCTGTGTGACACCTGCAGCTTTCTGCCTGATAGCCGTACCAACACAATCTGAACCGGTATCTCCTCCCCCTATAACAAGTACTCTCTTCCCTTCAGCACTTTTCTCCCTGTCAGTTTCAGTAAGTATACCGGCATTCACCCTGTTCTGAGCTGTCAGAAAATCCATTGCGAAATGAATTCCCCTGAATTCACGGCCTTCCACATTAAGGTCGCGGGGAAATCCTGATCCTATTGCCATACAAACAGCATCATACTTAATTATGATCTCTCCAAATGGTATATCTGTTCCGATCTTTACTCCTGTTCTTACATCAACTCCTTCGCTTATCATAAGGTCAACCCTGCGGTCTATAACAGTCTTGCTTAGCTTGAAATCAGGAATTCCAAACCGGAGTATCCCTCCGGGTTTTTCATCCTTCTCAAAAATTGTGACAAGATGGCCGGCATGGTTCAGGAGGTCGGCAGCAGCAAGCCCTGCAGGACCGCTTCCGATCACTGCAACTCTTTTCCCGGTGCGGACTTTTGGAGGTGCCGGTTTAATATATCCTTCGGCAAAGGCCTTTTCGGTGATGGCAACTTCGTTCTCGCGGATCGTAACCGGTTCATGATTTATATTCAGGACACAGGCATGCTCACAACTGGCAGGACATATCCTGCCGGTAAACTCCGGAAAATTGTTTGTTGCATGAAGACGTTCATAAGCTCCCTTCCAGTCACCCCTGTAAAGAAGATCGTTCCATTCGGGAATTAAATTATCAACCGGACAGGCCCAGTGACAGAATGGTATACCACAATCCATGCACCTGGAAGCCTGAAGCATCCTGTCCTCACTGTTCAGCGTCTGCTCAACTTCACTGTAATCACATATCCTTTCATGAAGAGGTCTGTTACCAGCTTCTTTTCTCCTGACTTTTAAAAACCCTGTAATATCTCCCATAAAACCTTATTATCGCTTAAATGATTTATAATCTTGCTCCAAATTCAACATCCAGCTCCACATCGGCAATTTTCTTTTTGATCTCCTCCAGCTTTTGCTCACTGAGTACTCTTTTATAATCATAAGGTATGACCTTTATGAACATTGGCAGGTATCTGGCAGGATCCTTAAGGATCATTTCCGCTTTCCTGCTTCCGGTATATTCGGAATGACGTCTTATTAGTTCCTGCAGTTCCTTCAGATCTCCTGATTCTTCAACCAGTGAAAGTTCAACCATTCCCATATTGCAGAAGTAGTCAAAGTTTCCCGACTCATTAAAAACATATGCAATGCCACCACTCATTCCCGCGGCAAAATTACTTCCGGTCATGCCGAGAACCACAATTCTGCCTCCCGTCATATATTCACAGCAATGATTGCCCACGCCCTCAACAACAGCAACTGCTCCGCTGTTCCTTACGCCGAATCTTTCTCCAGCAACTCCCGAAATATAAATCTCACCTTTTGTTGCCCCGTAGAGTACGGTATTACCTATTATAATATTCCTGTCCGGTTCAAAGGATGATCCCGGTGGGGGTACAACAATTATTCTTCCCCCCGAGAGACCTTTCCCCAGATAATCATTTGAATCACCTTCGAGCCGCAGCTCGATACCGGGAGCGAGGAATGCCCCGAAACTCTGACCTGCCGATCCGCTGAACCTGCACCTGATAGTCCCGTCCGGTAAACCCGCCGGTCCGTGAATCCGTGTGACTAATCCGGATAACATGGCTCCGGTCGTCCGGTCAGTGTTCCTGATGTCCATCTGAATATTTACAGGATGTCGTTCATAAATAGCCTTATCAGCTTCTCTTATCAGCTCGAGATCCAGCACATTTTCAAGCTTGCTGCCCTGCTTTTCAATACATCTGAATGGATTGTTTACTGCACCTTCAGGGACAGTCAGAAGTGCGTTAAGGTCGAGCTTTTTTGTTTTCCAGTTGTCATTCAGGTAATCCCTTTCCAGAAGATCAGTCCGTCCGATTATGTCGTCAAGCTTCCTGAAGCCGAGTTCCGCAATATATTCTCTTACAT
>CAYPHL010000068.1:0-1265 GCA_964410385.1 uncultured Rikenellaceae bacterium
CCTATTTCATGGGCAACTACATATGCTATGGCAAAGTCGCCATATGCACCCAACCTCGCCTGGAGATTTGCGAAAAATTCAAGATCGATATAGACCTTTTCATCCCCGGGGCAATAGAACGGGCCGCTGGATGCTGATGCATAACCGCATGCTGATGCTACCTGTCCGCTGTAAAGCACAAGCTTCGGCTGCCTGTATGTCTGCCCCGACTCCCGGAATATCTTACCCCATATCGTCTCGGTATCCTTTAAAACAACTGAAACAAATTCTGCCAGCTGCTCCTCCTCTGCAGTAGGCTGATATTGTCCCGTTTCAGTTGTCGCAGCACCCTGATTCAAAATACCTGAAGGATCTCCACCGAGCAATAAAACCACAAGAGCTATCAGTACCGTACCTATACCACCGCCAATGGCGACTTTTCCTGTCGTACCCATTCCCCTGCGGTCTTCAACATTATCACTTCCCTGTCTTCCCTGCCATTTCATGATTATAGAGATTTAATTATTAGTCGCGTTATTTTTACAAATGTACCGGTTTTTTTTCTAAAATTTCAACATTTATGATCCTCAGATGTTTTAGCATTATAACAAATTAAACAAATACATAAACCAGTGCGATTAATCTGGTAAGGAGTAATTTTACTTGCTTAAAATGTCATCAAAAGTCCATATATCAAAAATCTATCCTGTAACCGGTATGTCGTGTGCATCATGTGCAGCAAGGACTGAATCGTTTGTCAGGAATTTGTCAGGGGTCAAAAGCGCTTCGGTGAACTTTGCCGATTCTTCTCTCATGGTTGAATTTTCCCCTGATGAGATAAGCCCGCAAGATATTAAAAAAGGCGTCAAATCGATAGGCTATGATATCCTTATAGAAGAGTCCGGTGCCATTGAAAAGCAGGAGGAAGCTCAGCAGTCAAGGCTGTCTGAACTACGCCGTAATACCGCCGCAGCAGCAGCATTAAGTGTTCCGCTGTTCATAATATCAATGTTCTTCATGAACATCCCTTATGCAAATTACATAATGATGGTGCTGGCAGCACCGGTAGTTTTCTGGTTCGGAAGGCAGTTCTTCACAGGAGCTGTTAAACAGCTTAAACATGGTTCGGCGAATATGGACACTCTTGTCGCCATGAGTACGGGAATCGCATTTATTTACAGCGCTTTTGTAACTTTCTTTCCTCATCTTTTCCATAAAGAAGGCATAGATGGCCATGTATATTTCGAGGCATCAGCTGTGATTATCACATTCATCCTTCTCGGGCG
>CAYPHL010000068.1:1365-5415 GCA_964410385.1 uncultured Rikenellaceae bacterium
AAAACAGAGAACAGCAGGGTTTTTGCCGGAACCATCAATCAGAAAGGCACATTTCAGTTCAGAGCCGAGAAGGTGGGTGAAGAAACTCTTCTGGCACATATAATAAAAATGGTAAGGGAAGCCCAGGGAAGCAAGGCTCCGGTCCAGCATCTGGTCGACAGGATTGCCGGTATATTCGTCCCTGTTGTAATAGCTGTTGCCCTTCTCAGCGGTATTATCTGGATAATATCAGGTGCGGAAAATGCACTCACCCATGGTCTCCTGGCGGTTGTTACAGTCTTGATTATCGCATGTCCATGTGCACTGGGTCTGGCAACTCCCACCGCTGTAATGGTAGGGATAGGCAAAGGGGCCGATGCCGGAATACTCATTAAGGATGCCGAAAGCCTTGAAACAGCTCACAGGGTAAATGCTGTCGTACTCGATAAAACCGGAACAATAACAATCGGAGAACCTGTGGTTCAAAATATAGAATGGAGCAGGGAAATCAATTCCTCAGACTATGGAAAGATACTTCATGCCATCCAGAAAAACAGCGAACATCCTCTGGCGGACCCGGTGGTGAAGTATCTCGAAAGATCGGGAATTACGGACGGAAATTTAAAGGCTGATACTGAAAGCATAACCGGAATGGGTGTCAGTGCATCAGTTGAGGGCAGGATTTATTATTCAGGTAACAGGAAGCTGATGGATGAAAAAAGGATAAAGATCGATGAGGAGCTTCTTTCATTATCCTTACAATATGAAAATGAAGCAAAGACCGTATTCTTTTTTTCTGATGCGGAAAGAGCACTGGCGGTAATAGCAGTTTCTGACAAAATCAGGGAATCATCAGCTGCTGCGATCAGACAATTACATTCCATGGGAATTGAAGTACATATGCTCACAGGAGACAATATTGAGACAGCCCGTTCCATAGCGTCCGAAGCAGGCATAGATCATTTCAGGGCAGGAGCATTACCTCAGGATAAGCACAATTATATTAAGGATCTGCAGAAACAGGGCAAGATAACTGCGATGGCCGGTGACGGGATAAATGATTCCCAGGCGCTTGCACAGGCTGATGTCAGTATAGCAATGGGAAAAGGTTCCGATATAGCCATGGATATTGCAAAAATGACTATAATCTCATCCGACCTTACCAGGATACCGGCTGCAATAAAACTATCCAGGCAGACAGTGACCACTATCAGACAGAACCTTTTCTGGGCATTTATTTATAATGTTATCGGGATACCTGTTGCTGCAGGATTACTCTATCCATTTACAGGGTTCCTCCTGAACCCTATGATAGCAGGTGCGGCCATGGCTCTGAGCTCAGTGAGCGTTGTCACGAACAGCCTCAGGCTCCGCAGCAAATCCCTCGAGATATAGATTGCTTTTCATCCTCATCTCCGGAGGGACAATTTCCTTGTAGCTGATCCTCTCCGTTTTTATAAGACTCTTTGCTGAAACCGATTTCCCTGTTGCCAGCTGTATCGCCTTGGCCAGCATCGGATCTCTCTTATCACCAAAGGGGACAGCATGAAAAATGTCGTCATCAATTTCATAATCAGGAGGAAGCCCGTCGACAAAATCAGTATAACCGCTGGCATTTGAAAATTTCGAGACAATTGGCAGTATAGCCCATTTTTCATCATCATCGGGCATTACCCATGCTCCTGCATATTTACCGTAAGTCGGCTCTCCTATCCTGATTACATCCATATATGGATCAAGACCTACAATTACCAGTTCGCTGGCCGATGCTGTACCCGATGTTGTAAGAAAATAGACACGGTCCATGTCGAGGTTGGCCGATGACGACTTAAACTTATATGAAAGATAATCCAGATAGTTATTTGTTTTCAGATAGGATTCCAGACCTGCATTATACGTCAGTTTTATCAACAGGTCCTTGTTGTTTGTAACTGTAACCGGAGCTATACAGGAAGCAAGATGAACAGCTGCACTGACTTCCCCTCCGGGATTATAGCGAAAATCGACAATAAGATCTGAAATCCCTGCAGATTTGAACTCATTAAAGATATTGTCCATTTCAGTGAGCAGTGCATCATTTTCACCGGCAATGAATTCAACATATACAATGTAACCGATCTTATGGCCATCCATATCAATTACTTCATGATAAATTACCGGATTTGTATTTGTAACCCTTGCGGTCATAGACAGGGATACTCCTGTAGGCATAAGTGTATTCCCTTCAAGCCTGCCAAGCTGAACGGAATAACCCGGACCGGAATAAAGGTCATAATAATTGGTTGTGTCAAGCTGTGTATTATCGATCGAAAGGATGATGTCGCCCCTCTTAAGCCCCGCATCAGCCGCAGGAGAACCCGGATATACATATTTGACAGCGATAATGACTTTATTATTTGCTATAAGGGCAAAGGATGGATTGTATCCCATTGTGACCGGGACTCCGTTAAGCTCTGCTTCAAGCTCTTTATAATCACTTACTATTCTCGACCATTTATCCTTTACTTTATAGACCAGCTTATAAAAATATACTTCGGGATCGGCTTCTTTTGTAAAATCAATTCCTGTCGGGATCTTATCATTCCAGTAATAGTAAAGCTCCATGTTTTCCTTTATCCAGTTGTTGGTTACAAGAGTTTCATGTGGAATAACCGGATCTTCCTCTCCCGTGACCGGATCTTCCTTGCATCCCCATAGTGACATAATCAGAACCGCAAGGGCCAGTGAGTAAAATACAATCTTCTTCATGGTTTCAGATTAAAATACAAATTTACTGAAAATGCCCCGTATGTGCTCTGCCGGAGAACTTATATTTGACCGGAACGGGATTTCTGACTGTCAATAACAAAAATCGTGCAAGTTATTTCAGATCATTTCTTTTTTATGATCTGAAATATTTTGCCTGTTTTTTTATCCTTCAGGATGATCTTGATCTTTCCGTCAGGCATCCTTTCTTCTTTCACGAAAATATGATCCTTATCATATTCCCGGACTGACGAGACAGGTTCCGCTTTCTCTTTGCCTCTCCATACTTTCAGTTTTACGGGTTCCCACTTTCTGGTTTTTGAAGAACGGTAGCAGGCATCCATTATTTCATTTACGATATAACCGTCATAAAAAGTTTCGAGCGGCTCTGTTTTATCCTCATATGCCCTGAACATATCCGAGAACATATTATAATATCCAAGTTCAGCCAGCTCGTCTCCTACCGGGAAAAGCCATCCGGTCTCCGATTCAGCTTTCTCGGCGACATAACCCTTTTTGTCTGCTGCCGTGAACATCTCAAATCCTGTTCTCAGGAAATTATTTATCCAGATAGTTCCCTCGGTACCCATTACCTCGTCCCTCAGATCCATTCCTCCCCGGAAAGTCCAGCTTGTTTCAAACTGACCTATCGCACCGTTCTCATATCTTACCCATCCAAGTGCATTATCCTCAGCATCGATAGGCTTTACAAGAGTATCGGCAACACTTATCACCTCGACAGGACGTATATCCTTTCCAATAAAATTCCTGGCTATCTCGATACAATGACAGCCCATATCCAGAAGCACTCCCCCGCCTGATATCTCCTTTGTCCAGAACCAGTCGCTGTGTGGACCGGGATGTGTCTCACGCGACCTTACCCATGTCACCTGCCCGAGGCTGCCGGTACGAACTGCCTGTAATGCCTTGAGGGTTTTTGGCGGATAAACAAGATCTTCGAGATAACCATTGAATACACCCGCCTTCTCAACAGCTTCCAGCATCTTTATGGCCTCAGCGGCATTCCTCCCAAGCGGCTTTGTGCATAAAACCGCTTTCCCGGCTGCTGCAGCAAGCTTAACAGCTTCAAGATGAAGATTATTGGGCAGACCGATAACAACCATATCGGCTTCGGGATCTTCCACAGCCTTCTTCATGGATGTTGTCCATCCTGGTATCCCGTGCTTCTTTGCAAAAGCTTTTCCCCTGGCCTCATCACGAGAATAAATAATTGTTACCTGATCGCGGCTCCTCAGAGCATGAAGGGAATATGTGTAAAAATCGCCGATAAACCCGGCTCCGAGCAATGCAATTTTTGCCATAATG
>CAYPHL010000068.1:5515-7514 GCA_964410385.1 uncultured Rikenellaceae bacterium
TTTTATCTTTGACCAATTGGTTTAACTATATGGTTTTTCTTATTAATTAATTTTACTGGTTAAACTTTACGGTTAAAAAGCTATGGCAGAAAATGATAAACAGACCGAGGAGAAGATCTTCGAAGCAGCAACAGAGGTTTTCATTGAAAAAGGTATGGATGGTACAAGAATGCAACATATTGCCGACCGTGCCGGAATAAACAAATCACTGTTGCATTATTACTATCGTACTAAAGACCGCCTTTTCGAAGCCGTTTTTGAAAAGATAGCTGATCAGATGTTCATGAAATTTGCACCGGTTTTTGATGAAAAGCTTTCTCTTGAAGACAAGATCAGGTTCTTCTTCAGGGAACATATAGAATTCCTTAAAAAGAATCCCCGTCTGCCCGCTTTTGTCCTGAATGAAATAAACCGCAATCCGGGAAGGGTCAGGAAACTTATAAAGAACATCGATATTGAAAAGATGTGGATCACCCTGGAGAATCAACACCTTGATGAACTGAGAAAATACAAGATCGACAGGAAGAAATTACCACAGTTAATGACTTCGATAGCGTCCCTGAGTGTCTTTCCGTTTGCAGCCAGGGGTATTTTTGAAGCAATATTTGAAAAAACAGGTACCAGCTTTAACGATTATCTTGAGGAAAGGAAGGAGTTTGTGGCGGAGTTTGTGATAAGAGCCATAAGAAGTGCCTAAAGTTTGGAGTTTAGAGTTTGGAGTTAAGAGTTAAGATATGAAAAGGAGAATTCTGATGTTTTTGGGAGCGGGGATGCTGGCCTGTCAGGGGATGAGTGGCCAGAAGATCATCACGCTGAAGGAGTGTTATGAGAGGGCATATGCGGCAGCGCCGGTTTCTGCGGAGAAAGGTATTTACGATAATATCTGGCAGATAAAGGATAAGAACCTTTCAAAGGGATGGCTTCCTTCCCTGGATGCAAACGGCAGCCTCATATATAACTCTTCGGTTGTGGATATGACCGATGTAATTGGTGCACTTCCTGTGCCGGGTATAGCTGATCTTATCAAACCCCTGCCCCATGAGCAATATAAGATAACCCTGGATATCAACCAGATGATATATGACGGCGGGTCAATAAAAAGCGCAAGAGCCCTTGAAAAAGCAGATCTTCAGATCAATGAGAAACAGAATGAGACTGATCTTTATAAGCTCAGGGGACAAATAAACAGTTATTACTTCAACCTGATGCTGCTCGACAGACAAAAAGAACTGATTCAAAACTACCTTCAGCTCATAAACAAGAAGATCTCTTCACTGAATTCTGCAGCAGAGAACGGTGTGATACTGAAATCGGATATCGATGTGCTTTCATCGGAAAAGATCAAGCTTGAACAACAGCTTACTGAAAACGGGATAAGGAAAACTGCTCTGCTGAAGATCCTGTCTGATCTCACCGGCAGCGAAATAGATGCCTCGGTACAATTTGTTACCCCTCAGACCGGTGGAGAGCTCAGCAATGAACTTACCCGCCCTGAGTTACAAATTTTCGACCTCCGGAGGGAACAGCTTGATGCATCACTTAATCTGATAAAAAGTAAACGCATGCCTAAAGCATTCGGTTTTGCCACCCTGGGATACGGTAATCCCCCCGGCAGTAATTTCTTTAAAGATGAGTTCGCTCCATATTACATTCTTGGTGCCGGTGTAAAATGGAACATATTCGACTGGAACAGGTCGAAAAATGAAAGACAGGTCGTTTCACTTCAGCAGAATCTGTTAGACAGCAGGAAGGAAGATCTGACCGATAACCTGAAAAGACTTCTCGATGCCAAAGAGTCAGAGATCAAAAGCATTGAATCCCTTCTTCTGACAGATAATGAACTTATCAGCCTGAGAAAACGGATATCATCAGCCGCAGAATCTCAGTATGAGAACGGGACAATAACGGCCACGGAATATCTGAATGAGCTCAATTCGGAAAACCAGGCCAGGATCAATTATGAGATCCATAAGATCAACCTTGCAATGACCAGGGTGGA
>CAYPHL010000068.1:7614-23009 GCA_964410385.1 uncultured Rikenellaceae bacterium
ATAGAGAACATGCTGAAAAATGATGCAGCCACACAGAAACAGTATGATGATCTTGCCGGTCAGGTTGCAGTACTGCAAAAACAGATAGCGGCAAATAATACACAGAAATCATCGGTTGCTGCCGAATTATCTGTCTTTCAATCAAAAAAGGCAACACTAAGTGAGCAGGCTGACCGCAGCTGTGTCAGAAGCCCTCTGAAAGGCACCATTATTGAAAAGTACTCTGAGGCCGGAGAAATGACAACTGCCGGCCGGCCCCTTGTGAAAATAGCTGACCTTTCATTAATTAAACTGAAAGTATATGTAAGCGGTGCACAAATCGGATCTCTGAAGGTTGGCTCAGATTGCACAGTGAGAGTGGATGAAGGGGAAAAAGGCTATAAAACATTTCCCGGTAAGATAAGCTATATCTCGGGAAAGGCAGAGTTCACTCCTAAGATAATTCAGACAAAAGAAGAGAGAGTGACACTGGTGTATGCAGTTACCATCGAGGTAAAGAATGACGGTACTATGAAGTCGGGAATGCCGGGCGAAGCAATATTCTGACATCAGGGAAAACAAAGAATCCTGACAGCAATACTCAGAAAAAACAGAGAACAAAGATTAATGAAAGAAGTTATCAGGGCATCGGGAATCGGGAAGAAATTTGAAACGACTCAGGCTCTTAAGGATATTTCATTTGATGTAAATAAAGGTGAGATATTCGGGTTCATCGGTCCGGACGGGGCGGGTAAAACAACCCTTTTCAGAATAATTACCACCCTGCTGCTCCCCGATGAGGGAAAAATAAGTGTACTTGGACTCGATACCCTCACAGGGTTTAAGGAACTGAGAAAGAACATCGGATATATGCCCGGCCGTTTCAGCCTTTACCAGGATCTTACTGTGGAAGAAAACCTGAAATTCTATGCTACCGTTTTCGGGACATCGATCAGTGAGAATTATGATCTGATAAGTGATGTTTATACACATATTGAGCCATTCAGAAACAGGCTTGCCGGGAACCTTTCGGGCGGGATGAAGCAGAAACTTGCCTTGTCCTGCGCACTTATACATAAACCGGCATTACTTGTTCTTGACGAACCAACCACCGGTGTCGACGCAGTATCAAGGTCAGAATTCTGGGAAATGCTCAGGAAACTCAGGGTGCATAATATTACTATAGTTGTATCAACACCATATATGGATGAGGCAATGCGATGCGACAGGGTTGCTCTGATACAGAAGGGTCAGATACTCACAATCGATGAACCTGAAAAGATAAGAGAAGGATTCAGCCGTAAGCTTTTCAGTGTTAAGGCAACCGATAAATATCACCTTCTGATTGCATTGAGGAACTTTCCCGGAGTACTTACTGCCTATCCGTTCGGAGATTCGGTTCATGTGACTTTCAGGAATGATGATTCAGATCCGTCTGTATCCGGATACCTGAAAGGATTGGGAATCACTGATGCTGAAATATGTGAAACCAGGGCAGGAATTGAGGACAGGTTCCTGGAATTGATGGGAGGTTAGGAGGGTACGAGGGTACGAAGGGACGAGGGGACGAGGGGACGATGGGACGGGGAGATGAGGGGAAGAGGTGATGAGGGGAAGAGGAGATGAGGGGAAGAGGAGATGAGGGGAAGAGGAGATGAGGAGATGAGGAGAATGAATGTAAAACAGTGAAATGGGAAGGTGGTGAAATGGAAGAAAGTAAGAATAAAAAATGACGACCAATACAGTAATATCGGTAAGAAACCTTGTAAAGAAATTCGGGAGCTTCACAGCCAACGACAACCTGACATTTGAAGTTTATGAAGGAGAAGTGTTTGGTTTTCTTGGAGCTAACGGAGCCGGTAAGACCACAGCTTTAAGGATCCTGTCGGGCCTGTCTGAGCCTACTTCGGGAGAAGTTATTGTTGCAGGATTCGATGCCGGCCGGCAACCTGAAAAGATAAAAAGGAATATCGGGTATATGTGCCAGAAATTCTCATTATACGAGGATCTGACCGTGAAGGAGAATATTATGCTATATGGAGGCATATATGGAATGAAAAAGAAGCTTATTGAGGAACGTACGGCAGCTCTGCTTGAAAGACTCAGCTTCGTGGAATATGGCGACAGGCTGATCTCATCTCTTCCTCTGGGCCTGAAGCAGAAACTTGCATTTTCAGTGGCTGTACTTCATGAACCAAAAATAGTTTTCCTCGACGAGCCTACAGGTGGTGTAGATCCGGTCACGCGGCGCCAGTTCTGGGAAATGATCTATGAAACAGCTGCGGGTGGGATTACAGTTTTTGTGACAACACATTACATGGATGAAGCTGAATACTGCAACAGGATATCAATAATGAATGAAGGAAGAATAGTTGCCCTGGACACACCGGAGAACCTTAAAAAACAATATAATGCACAAACGGTTGAAGAAGTGTTTGTGAAAATTGCACGACCAAACGCCTGAATTGTATGAAAAGATTCCTGGGATTTGTCAAAAAAGAGTTCATCCATATTTTCAGGGACTTCCGGACCCTTATAATCCTTTTCGGTATCCCGGTTGCGGAAATAGTAATATTCGGTTATGTGGTAAGCACAGATATAAGGGATGCCAATATCGCTTTCCTCGATCCTTCAAAGGATGAAATAACAAATAAGATCTCAGACAAGATATGTTCATCGGGGTTCTTCAGAAGGGTGGAAGATATTCATAGCTATAACGATATTGACAGAGTATTAAAAGCCGGAAATGCTAAAGCAGTTATCGTCTTCACTGACAACTTCGGACACGATCTTATAAGCGGGGGAAATGCATCAGTAAGCATCATTACTGACGGATCTGAGCCAAACAGCGCCACCCTTATTACAAGTTATGCAACAGCAATTTTAGCTGATTTTACAACGGAACTGAGCAGTATTTACGGGAATATTAACCTTCCGGTACAGCCGGAAGTGAGAATGTTATATAATCCTGAACTGAAAGGTCATTTCATGTTCGTGCCCGGGGTAATCACAATTGTACTTATCCTTATATGTGCACTGATGACCTCAGTAACCATTACAAGGGAAAAGGAATTCGGAACTATGGAAGTTTTGCTTGTATCTCCCCTGAAACCTGTTCAGATCATTTTCGGGAAAGTAATGCCATATTTCTTCCTTTCATTCATTAATGTAATAACAATACTACTGTTCTCGTGGTTCGTATTCAGCCTTCCTGTTAAAGGAAGTATTGCACTTCTCCTTGCTGAAAGCATGCTTTATATTTTGCTTAGCCTGTCATTCGGGATACTGATCTCTACAGTATCAAAAACAATGCAGCAGGCAATATTCATTACATTAATAGGAATGATGCTGCCGACAATACTCCTTTCGGGCTTTATCTTTCCCATCGAGAACATGCCGAAAGGGTATGACTGGGTGGCGGCAATATTTCCTCCGAAGTATTTTATTGTGATCATCAAAAATATTATGATCAAGGGAACCGGATTTAATTATATATGGAAAGAAACACTGATTCTCGCGGCAATGACAGTATTTTTTATAGTATTGAGCGTAAGGAATTTTAAGGTAAGATTACAGTAAATGGAGCAAAGGCGCATGAGCACAAAGGCAGTATGGTTATAAAGAATTGAAATGAGAACAATATTATATCTGATCAGGAAGGAGTTCATACAGATCTTCCGGAACAAGTTCATAGGAAGGGCTATTTTTGCTGTACCTATTGTTCAGATGCTTCTCCTTGTCCCTGCGCTTACATTTGAGCTCAAAAAAGTGAATTTATGTGTGATCGACAGGGATATGACACCGGAATCAAGAAGTCTTATCAGCCAGCTTGCAGGTTCAACTTTTTTCAGGATAACACACACAACATTCTCGGAAAAGGAGGCGCTTGCATTAATGCACAGCAATAAATGCGATCTCATTCTTCAGTTGCCCGGGGACTTCTCAGGAAATATCGGAAAAGGAGAACCGGCAAAGGTAATGGTATCTGCCAATGCTATCAATGCAGTTACGGCACAGCTTTCCTGGGCATACCTTAATGGCGTACTCCGTGATTATAACATGAACCTGGTGGCCGGGAATGCCGGCATCGCGTCTGCCTTATCTGTACCCCGTATAAGTATTGTGAACAGATACTGGTATAATGAAATGCTGAATTACAAATATTACATGCTGCCCGGCATTCTGGGTATTCTTGTAACCGCCATAGGATTCCTGCTGGCAGGATTAAACCTAGTCAGGGAAAAGGAGATAGGGACTATAGAACAGATTAACGTAACTCCTGTCAGGAAACATCATTTTATTATTGCAAAGATGTTCCCATTCCTGGTAATAGGATTAATTGATCTTGCAATAGGAATGATAATCGGAAAGATAGCATTCGACATTCCCTTTGAAGGAAGTATTGCACTTCTGTTCCTTGCTTCCTTTATCTTTCTGATTGCAGTTCTTGGCCTTGCCCTGTTTATCTCGACATTTTCTTCATCCCAGCAGCAATTCATGTTTGTGGCATTTTTCTTTATGATAATTTTCATCCTGATGAGCGGCATTTTCACTCCTTTTGAAAGTATGCCGGAGTGGGCACAGAAGATAGATATTATTAATCCGGTGGTCCATCTGATGAAAATCAACAGGATGGTCATGCTGAAAGGATCTGCCTTTACAGACATAAGCCGCGAGATATATTCACTTATAATTATAGCAATTACATTTACGGCATTTGCCGTCGTCCGTTACAGAAAGACTGCTTAAAAGCTGGGTCAGAATGAAATTGTTGCTGTAACCGGCCAGTGATCAGAAATAAAAATTCCCTGATCTTTCCTTATTATTGTCCTGTGATTCAGGGCTCTCATACCATCCCTGACAAAAACATAATCAATCCTGCCCTGGCCGGGTTTATCTGAAAAACCGTTGAAAGTATAAACAGGCCCTTCAGGGCTTTCCTCAGAAATATCATAGGTATCCCTAATAAGCGGGACACTCTCGAACGGGCCGGTCAGGATTGAATATCCCTCACCGGAAGGCAGCATATTAAGATCACCGGTAACAATGAACGGAAAATCAGATGCTATACTGTCGGCTCTTGTCAGGAGGAGAAGGGCACTTTTCTTTCTTGCCGAATCCGAATCATGGGCAAAATGGGTATTGAAAAAGAAGAAATGGCGGTCACTTTTTTTATCTGCCAGTTCAACCCAGGTCACAATCCGGGGTAATCCGGCACCCCATGCCATAGATCCGGCAATTTCCGGCGCTTCCGAAAGCCAGAAAGTTTTCGTCCTGATCAGTTCAAACCTTTCCTTCCTGAAAAATACCGGATTCATTTCACCTGCTTTCAATCCGTCGGTCCTGCCGACTGCCACCGACTGATAATCCTGAAGAGCTGAATCGAGTACATAATATTGCTGATAAAGGACTTCCTGCATACCAATAAGGTCGGGCTTTTCAGTATTGAGAAATTCACAGACAACCGGAATTCTGTTCGGCCATGAATTTTCATTATCGCGGGGATTATCGTATCGTATATTGAAAGTCATGACTTTAACCGGTTCCGTTTCGGTTTCACGCGAACAACCGGCTATCATAATCTGAAATATTGCAAGCGAAATAAAAAGAATCCTTTTCATCATTTTCAAATTTGGCACAAAGATAATCATCATTAAAGAAAAACGGGCTTTTACCACATGAATAGTAACAGGGATGTCCTGGTGTAATTATTTTTATATTTGTTACGAATTTTTTTCTGATGTCTGATATTATAAAGTTACTGCCCGACTCGGTAGCCAATCAGATCGCTGCCGGGGAAGTTATCCAGAGACCTGCATCGGTTGTCAAGGAGCTGATGGAAAATGCCGTCGATGCCGGGGGAAAGACAATTAACGTTATCATAAGGGATTCGGGAAAGACGCTTATAATGGTCACTGATGATGGTATTGGTATGTCGGAGACTGATGCAAGGCTTTCTTTTGAAAGACATGCCACTTCAAAGATATCATCAGCAAATGACCTGTTCGCAATAACAACCAAGGGATTCAGGGGTGAAGCGCTTGCTTCCATTGCCGCAGTAGCTATGGTTGAGCTGAAAACAAGGAAGGAAGATGATGAAGCAGGCACTCTTGTCGTTATAAACGGTTCCCGGGTGGAGACACAGGAACCGTGCAGCTGCCCTAAAGGTTCTGCTTTTACTGTCAGGAACCTGTTTTATAATATCCCGGCAAGGAGAAAATTCCTGAAATCCGACAATACTGAGATGAGGAATATAATAACCGAATTTCATAAAGTCGCTCTTGCACACCCTGAGATCAGGTTTACACTTCAGCATAACGATAACGAAGTCTACAATCTGATACCCGGCACCAGAAGACAAAGGATAGTAGGTGTTTTCGGAAAACAGATCAACCAGGACCTGATAACCCTTGATACGGATACTACTCTTGTTTCATTGAAGGGCTACATTGGTAAACCAGAAACCGCCAAGAAGTTTTACGGTGAACAATTCTTTTTTGTGAACAACCGCTTCATGAAACATCCGTATTTTCATAAGGCAGTTGTTGAAGCTTATCAGAAAATTGTCCCGGCTGATACAATTCCTTCATATTTTATATTTATGGAGACTGATCCGCGGACTATCGATATCAATATCCATCCCACCAAGACTGAAATAAAATTCGAGGATGAGCGTGCTATATGGCAGATACTTATGGCATCGGTCCGGGAGGCACTGGGCCGGTTTAATATTGCTCCCTCTCTTGATTTTGACAATGAGGTCCTGATTGACATCCCTGTAGCCGGCACTTCGGGAAAGATCCCGGAACCACCGGTAATTGAGGTTGATCCGCTTTTCAATCCCTTCGACCGCGATGAAGCGCCTTTCAGAAAACCCGGTTTCATCGGAAGGTTTGAAAAGGAGAAGATCACTGACTGGGAAAGGCTGTACACTTCACCGGAAAAAGAAAATGAAAATATAACCCTTCCCGGGAAATTCACTGAGACAGAAAGAAAATTTTTCCAGATCAAAGGGAAATATATTATTTGTCCGGTCAAATCGGGGCTGATGCTTATCGATCAGAAAAGGGCACATGAAAGGGTGCTTTATGAGAGGTACCTGGGTTGTCTCAGTGATCACAGACAGGTAAGCCAGATTGAGTTATTTCCGCTTGCAGTTAAAATCAGTGCTTCTGATTATGACCTGCTCAAAGATATTGAAACTGAATTGAGTATCCTTGGCTTTGTTATACAGTTCAGGGAAGAGAATAAAATAATAATAAAAGGGCGTCCCTCGGATTCATCTTCGGGAGATCCGAAAGAGATGCTTGACATACTGATATCAGAATACAGGAATAACCAGGCTGATCCGGCAAGCGGAGTAAAAGAGAAGCTGGCTGCGGCAATGGCGGGTGCATCAGCCATACCCTATGGTAAACCATTGCTTCATAACGAGATGGAGGATCTCTTCGACACCCTGTTCGCCTGTACTTCTCCGAATTATTCTCCGGGAGGAAAACCGGTGATAAATATTATTACTATTGAAGATATCGATAAGAAATTCCGTTAGAATAACCCTGACTGCTTGCCGGATTAATGCAGAAACATTAGCTTTGAGGCGGCTTTTAGAGTCCTGTTACAATACTTTTAAAAATCAATAAATGAACGGATACGGCAGAGGTTTTTTTTCATTACCAACGGTTGTCAGGAATCTGATAATGATCAATGCAATAATGCTTCTGGCTTATTATGTCATAAGCAGTACACTCGGTTATGATCTTAATGGTATACTTGGACTGTATTTTCCGAAATCGGAAAGCTTTAAACCGCTGCAGATTGTTACCCATATGTTCATGCATGCAGGATTCTGGCACCTGTTCTTCAATATGTACGCCCTTTTTATGTTCGGACAGGTGCTTGAGAATGTCTGGGGACCGAAAAGGTTCCTTATTTACTATCTTGTCTGCGGGCTTGGAGCTGCCCTTGTACATGAATCTGTAATTGCAATCGAATATAATAATCTCGTTAAACAACTCAGCCCGGAACAAATAGAGACAGTTATGAGCGAGGGAGCTTCACTGCTGGCCAGGAACAGGGGATTTACCGATCCGGTAATGCAGGATCTCCAGATACTGCTTAATACTCCTACCGTAGGAGCCTCAGGAGCTGTATTCGGAATACTGCTTGCATTCGGAATGCTTTTCCCGAATACCCAGCTTATGCTTCTTTTCCCTCCCATCCCACTGAAGGCAAAGTACTTTGTACTGGCTTACGGGGGAATAGAGCTTTATCTCGCATTCACACAGCCCGGAAGTAATATCGCTCATGCTGCACATCTCGGAGGAATGCTCTTCGGATATTTTCTTATAAGATACTGGAGGAAAACAACTAAGACTTTATACTGATGGGTATCCTTGATAACCTGAAACAGACCTACCACAGGGGAAGCAGCCTCAATAAGCTGATATATATCAATATTGCCGTATTCCTTGCAATCACTATTGTCTCAATAATCGCTTTCCTCCTGGGAAATTCACTGATCACCACCGGAGCTATCAACCTGCTGTCCGTCCCGTCATCCTTCGGCAGCCTCCTTTTAAGGCCATGGACTATAATTACATATATGTTCACCCACAAAGATATATGGCATATACTTTTCAACATGCTCTGGCTTTACTGGTTCGGAACAATATTCCTTGAATATCTTGATCAGAGGAAACTGGTGGCTGTTTACCTGCTGGGCGGCCTCAGCGGTGCACTGGTATATGTCCTCTCCTTCAACATCTTCCCCGCATTTAAGGAAGTGGTCTCAGAATCAGTTGCAATCGGAGCTTCGGCATCAGTTATGGCAGTAGTAATTGCTGTTGCCGCTTATGTCCCCAATTATACTATCAATATGCTGTTTATCGGGAGGATAAAGATCATTTATGTCGCCCTGGTGATATTTGTTCTTACCTCTGCAGTTGATTTTTCAGTTAACTCGGGAGGCAAACTTGCACATATCGGGGGCGCACTCTTCGGATATTTATATACAATCAATCTTAAAAAAGGCCATGATACAGGCAAATGGATCAATAAGATAATTGACTTTTTTGCAACTTTTTTTAAACCACGGAGAAAGCTTAAGGTAACGTATAAAAAACCAAAAAACGATTATGATTATAACAGGATCAAAGCGGACCGCCAGGCTCAAATCAACCTTATCCTTGATAAGATCTCGAAAGGGGGCTATGATAGTCTGACAAGGGAGGAAAAAGATCTATTGTTCAAAGAAAGCCAGAATAAGAACTGATAAGCATATCAGATTTGATCTTGAAAAAAATACTATATAAGATCCTGCTCAGTGTAAATATTTTGTTTGCATTATCCCTGCTCATGTCATACCTGGCTGTACATATCAGCCCGGAAAAATTTGCCCTCCCCGCTTTCTTCGGACTTGCCTATCCCTATATACTGCTTATAAATATTTTATTTATTATCGCCTGGGCTGTATTGTTGAGATATGAGGCTCTTATATCTGTGATTGTGATCGCTGCAGGTTACTCCCACCTGTCGAATTATTTCAGGTTATCGGGGAATGACGACAACCGGGAAGGTACATTCCAGGTGCTGAGCTATAATATCCGGCTTTTTAATGCCCTTGAGAACGGGAACAAAAGCTCTGAAAAAGTCATTCTTGACTTTATAAAAGAACGGCAACCCGATATTATATGTCTTCAGGAATTTTATGGAACCGGTGATGCCGGACAGAAGGTAAATGATATCCGGAGTTATCTGAACGGTAAATATCATTCACACCATAAAGTTATCGGAAGCGGCAGGAACAGATATTACGGGATTGTTACCTACAGCAGGTTCCCGATAGTTGGCAGAGGAGAGATCATACATCCCCGGTCTCCGAGTCTTTCTATCTATACGGATGTACTTATACAAAGGGATACATTCAGGATCTTCAATAACCATCTTCAGTCTTTCCGTTTACAAAATATGGAACGCTCTTTTCTTGAAGAGATAGCAATCAATGATGACGGGACAACCCTCGGGGAAATGAAAAGGATCTCCAGCAGTCTTAAGAATGGCTTTACCCGAAGGGCTCAGCAGGCCGAACTTGTAAAAGGACAGATAAACCTTTCCAGGCATCCTGTAATAGTCGCCGGCGATTTTAACGATACCCCTGTTTCATATTCCTATGCAAAGATCCGGAAAGGACTTAACGATGCATTCGTAAGATCAGGATATGGCGCAGGATTTACATACAGGGGTAACTACCCGGCAAACAGGATAGACTATATTCTTTATGATAATGCCCTGGAATGTAAATACTTCGACATAATCAGAGTAAAATATTCCGACCATTATCCGGTTGCTGCCTATTTCAGGGTTACGGAGTGACATTATAAATCCTTCACGTTGGCAGTAATCGGTGATCGGTAATCAGTAATCGGTAATCGGTAATCAGTAATCAGTAATCAGTATATCAACGACTTAAAGAATACCGAATACCGAATACCGAATACCGAATACCGATTACCGAATACCGAATACCGATTACCGAATACCGAATACCAACCGCCAACTAAACAATCAGAACGGCAACCTCCGGAAATCAACATTCCCTCCGCTTATAATGAGTCCCGTCCGTTTTCCCCTGAAAAAATCCGGATATTCCTTAACCGCAGCAAGTACGGTTGCCGATGAGGGTTCAACAATGATCTTCATCCTCTCCCAGATCAGCAGCATGCATCCTATTATTGTTTCTTCCCGGACAGTTAATATCTGATCGACATTTTTCCTGATTATTGAAAAAGTAAGTTCGCTGAGTGATGTTAACAGTCCGTCGGCAATTGTTTTCGGATTGACAGATGGAGTAAGCACTCCGGTTGTAAATGATTTCCATGCATCGTTTGCATTCAATGGTTCTGCGGCAACAATTTTTATATTTCCGCTGAGCGCCCTTGCAGTTGTGGATGTCCCGCTCATCAGCCCGCCACCGCCGACAGGAGCGATAATAATATCCAGATCAGTGACCTCAGCCATCAGTTCAAGAGCAGCGGTTCCCTGACCGCAGATGACATTGAAATTGTCGTAGGGAT
This sequence comes from uncultured Rikenellaceae bacterium, assembly GCA_964410385.1. Lineage (GTDB taxonomy): Bacteria > Bacteroidota > Bacteroidia > Bacteroidales > VadinHA17 > LD21. The sequence continues at coordinate 18,666 of CAYPHL010000068.1, forward strand.
GTATCAATACAGCGCCTGTCCTTTCGATGATTTCGCGTGCAGTACTCTCCCGTGATTCTAGAGTCGGTTTACAGAATGTTATCTCTGCCCCGTAGCCCGCAACAGCGTTCTTTTTTACTTCCGGGGCTGTTTCAGGCATTACAATATATGGTTTTACCCCGTTCATTGTTGCTGCCAGGGCAAGGGCTGCCGCATGATTACCCGATGAATGGGTTACGACTCCCCTCTTCTTTTCTTCTGCAGTCAGCAACCTGACAGCATTTGTAGCTCCCCTGAATTTAAAGGCCCCGACTTTCTGAAAGTTCTCACATTTAAAAAAGAGGTCACATCCAAAGACAGTGTTCATCTGACGGGATGTCATAACCGGAGTCTTATGAATAAAAGGAATTATCCGTTCATGTGCAGCACGGATTTCGGAAATTGAAGGCAGGTTCATCTTATAAAATCAGTTTATGATTTAAGATCTTTGTTTGCCGGATCTTATTGTCAGTATCAGAAGAGCCATCAGCATCAATGCACCGCCAAGGAACCAGAGTGATGATCCGATACTGCCGGTCCTGTCAGTCAGAATACCCACCAGCATTGGTCCGGCAAATCCACCCAGGTTACCGACAGAGTTTATTAGTGCTATACCTCCGGCAGCTGCGGTGCCTCCCAGGAATGTTGTCGCTAGAGCCCAGAAGGGTCCTACAGTCGATTTTAATCCGACAAAGGCTACAGTAAGGGCTATCATTGCCAGGTAAGGATTCTTCAGGTAAGCGCTGAAAGCAAATCCGACTGCTGAGGTTATTGCAGCAATAGCCACGTGCCACCGTCTCTCCCCGGTCCGGTCGGAATGGTATCCTGTGATCAGCATTACAATCACAGCACCTATATATGGAATGGCATTTATAAATCCCACCATGGTAAAGCTCATTCCGGAGAATTCCTTAATAATGGAGGGCAACCACATCTCAAAACCATATCCTCCCACATTCAGAAGAAAATAGATCAGACACAACAGCCATATACGTCCGCTCGAAAACGCATCTGAAAGGCGGAAATGAGCATGTCCTTTTGAAAGTTGCGCTTCCTGATCCAGCCGTAATTTAATCCATTCCTTTTCACTATCTGTAAGCCATGATGTCTCCCCCGGCCGGTTTGGCAGGGCAAAAAGGACTACCAGTCCCAGTATTATCGCAGGTATCCCTTCCAGAAGGAACAGCCATTGCCATCCATCCAGTCCGGCAGCACCGTGCAGCCCAAGAATAGAACCGGAAAGAGGGGAACCGATTATACCTGCGATGACACCTCCTGTTGCGAAAAGTGCAATTGTCCTTGCCCTTTCCCTGGCCGGAAACCAATATGTCAGGTAAAGGATCACTCCCGGGTAGAAACCTGCTTCAGCGGCGCCCAGAAGGAAACGTATAAAATAAAAAGATGTGGTGTTACCAATGAACATTGTAAACATTGTAACCAGTCCCCAGACGATCATAATGCGGGCAATCCATAAGCGGGCGCCAACACGCTGGAGAATAAGATTACTGGGAACTTCAAACAAAAAGTAACCAATAAAGAAAAGCCCTGCTCCCAGACCGTATACACTGCCAAAGATCTTCTCATCCACACCCAGGACTTCCTGGAGCTGAAGCTTGGCAAATCCTATATTGATGCGGTCTATATAAGCAACAATATAACATATAAAAAGCAACGGTATCAGGCGCCATGAGATCTTTGAGATCAGGGCACGGGACTGTTCTTCAGTCAGCTCTTTCGGGTTGGAATTAACTGTGTTCAAATCAGAAGTTCATTCAATGTACGCGTAAAATTAGAATTATTATTTCACTATCCAAATCTGATTGTCCCTGATAAACAAATCTACGTATTATAATACGTTTTTTAATACGTATTATAATACGTAGAAGACAAAAAAAGCCGCCCATAACCGGGCAGCTCTTTTATACTATAAACTCAACAGATTATCCGAAAATGCTGAAGGCTACAGTAAGACCTGCAAGAACGACTGAAACCATCGACATCAGTTTAATAAGGATATTAAGAGCCGGGCCTGAAGTATCCTTGAAAGGATCGCCGACTGTATCACCGACTACCGAAGCTTTATGAGGTTCGCTTTTCTTACCTCCGTAGTTGCCTCTTTCAATGTATTTCTTTGCATTATCCCATGCACCACCCGCATTATTAAGCATAGAAGCAAGTACAAAGCCTGCGCTCATACCGCCTGCGAGAAGCCCGATAACACCCGGTACACCGAAAAGAACTCCCACCAGTACGGGAACTGCAATAGCCATTAATGAAGGGACGAGCATTTCTTTCTGTGCACCTGCAGTTGATATTGCAACGCATTTTGCATATTCAGGTTTTCCTTTACCATCCATAATACCCGGTATTTCCCGGAACTGGCGTCTTACTTCCTCTACCATGCTTCCGGCAGCACGACCGACGGCTTTCATACTCATGGAGCTGAACAGGAATGCCATCATTGCTCCGATGAAAACACCTCCGAGAAGAATCGGATTGAACAGTGACAGATCATATGCATTTGCGAAATCCCTGATTGTTGCACTTGTTATGTTTACAGCAACCTGTCCGTCATGAACCTGTGGAATATTAGAATTGTAGAAAAGTGTATCTCCTATCTGTTTAAATCCTTCAGGAGCCTTATCAATAAGTCTGCCTAGCCAGAGTCTGACCTCTTCCATATAAGCCGACATAAGTGCAAGGGCTGTAAGAGCGGCAGAACCGATAGCAAAACCTTTTCCGGTTGCTGCGGTTGTATTTCCAAGACCGTCGAGAGCGTCGGTTCTTTCCCTTACCTCTTTCGGAAGTTCAGACATTTCAGCATTACCACCTGCATTATCTGCAATAGGTCCGAATGCATCTGTTGCCAGGGTTATGCCAAGTGTTGAAAGCATACCTACAGCAGCAAATCCTATACCGTAAACACCCATTGCGAAATTACTGAATCCGCCTGCGAAACCATAAGCAGCAATAATACCTGCAACTATTGTGATTACCGGGATCCATGTAGAAAGCATACCTACAGCCATTCCCTCGATAATAACTGTTGCAGGGCCCTGCTGTGCCTGTTTTGCAATACCCTGGGTAGGTTTATTACCATCCGAAGTATAATATTCCGTTGACTGACCTATAATAACGCCTGCAAGAAGACCTGAGACAGCAGCACCGAAAACACCCCAGGTGATCCAGTCAGCTGCAGCCATAACTGCAAGGACAACAAGTATAAGTGCTGAGCTTCCACCCGTTCCTAAAAGAAGTGCTCTAAGAAGAGCTTTAGGTGTTGCAGATTCCTTTGTTCTTACAAGATAAACGCCTGCTATCGACAAGAAAATACCTATAGCCGAAACAAGCATGGGAGCAATAACCGACTTGACCTGCATTTCTCCTGTAATTCCGGGTAATGCAGCGCCAAGGGCAGCTGTAGCAAGAATAGAACCGGCATATGATTCATAGAGGTCAGCGCCCATACCGGCAACATCACCAACATTATCACCAACGTTATCGGCAATTGTTGCAGGGTTACGGGGATCGTCCTCAGGAATGCCTGCTTCAACTTTTCCAACCAGGTCGGCACCCACATCAGCAGCCTTTGTAAATATACCACCGCCAACACGTGCAAACAGAGCCTGTGTCGAGGCACCCATACCGAATGTAAGCATAACGGCAGTGATCTCAATAAGTTTCTCATGTTCAGTAGTCCCGGGATGAACGAAAGTCAGACCTGCAAATTTCCAGCCTTCAGCCATATTCTCCGGAGTGAATACCAGTCCGTTGAGGATAAGGAACCATAATGCTATATCAAGAAGACCGAAACCCACAACGACAAGACCCATTACAGCACCACTCCTTAAAGCTACCTTCAATCCCTGGTTAAGAGATTTTGACGCTGCCCACGCGGTTCTGTTCGATGCGAACGTTGCAGTTTTCATCCCGAGAAATCCGCATAAACCGGAGAAAAATCCTCCTGTCAGGAATGCGATCGGGACAAACGGGTTCTGAATCCCAAAATATGCCAGAATTAAAAGGAGTACGACAAGGATTATAAAAACCTTCGTAACAACACTGTACTGGCGTTTCAGGTAGGCCATGGCACCTTCCCTTACATAAGCCGCAATCTCCTTCATTCTGTCTGTACCTTCTTCCTGAGATTTCATGCTCCGGTAGAAAATCCAGGCAAACAATAATGCCGTGAGTGCAGCTATCGGCACAATCCAAAAAAGACTACTAATCATGATATCAATTTTTTAATTAAAATTTAGAGTATTTAATAAGGAAAAATTTTCCGGGTACAAAACTAAATTAGTTTTTCATTAATCCAAATGAAAC
>CAYPHL010000069.1:0-12025 GCA_964410385.1 uncultured Rikenellaceae bacterium
AGGAGGTGGTGAAGGAGGATTTTGCGGGTGCAAATATATATAGTTTGATGGTAAATACCAACACGAATGTTTTGATATTATTTTATTTTCTTTATATTGCAGAACCGTAACGGGATAAACTAAATGAGGTCAAAGTACGAACTGGAATATACCCTTAACTGCTCACCGAAAGTACTCTTTTCACGCCTGAGCACTCCTGAGGGGCTTTGCGAATGGTTTGCAGATAATGTAAACGTCGACGGCGACATATTTACTTTCTTCTGGAATAAAGCCGAATCAAAAGCCCGGCTGGTAGCCCTCAGGGAAAATAAACTGGTCAGATTCGAATGGCTCGATTCCGACGAACCTTCTACTGATTACTTCGAATTCAGGATAAATATTGAAGAACTCTCAGGCAGCCTCGCACTCATTATCACCGACTTCGCAGAACCCGAAGAAAAAGAAGACGCTATATTTCTCTGGGATTCTCAAATTACAGATCTTAAGCGTACTCTCGGGATGTGAAAGCAATCATTTACCATAATTGCAAAACCAAGTAAATTAGGTAAATTTGCATCCTGAAATTTATTTCCGGTGAAAAAAGTCGACAAGTTCGTACTAAAATCATTCATTGGCCCTCTCGTACTCACATTCTGCATTGTGCTTATTATACTCCTTTTGCAGTTTCTCTGGATGTATGTCGATGAACTTGCCGGGAAAGGCCTCAATTTTGAAATACTTTCCGAACTTCTTTTCCAGTTCGCCCTCTCCTTCGTTCCGACCGCCCTGCCACTGGCTATACTTCTGGCTGCACTGATGACCTTCGGGAATATGGGCGAATTCAGCGAACTCACTGCCCTCAAATCTGCCGGAATCCCTCTGATGCGAATCATGAGGCCACTAATGGTACTTATCGGTTTCCTCGTATTGGTCTCATTCCTGTTCTCAAATTACATCCTCCCCTACTCCAACCGCCAGGCAAGAATGCTGTTGTATGATATCCGGAGAAAACGCCCGGACATAAACCTGCAGGCTGGTTCATTCAATAACGATATCGACGGATTCAGCATTAAAATAACTTCAAAGGATCCGGTAACCAACAGGCTCGACGGACTTATTATCTATGATCACCGCGATAAAAAAGGAAATATCTCCGTTACTACTGCTGACTCGGGATATATGAAGATCACCCCCGATGAAACAGCAATGATAATGACCCTATACAATGGTAAAAGTCATACTGAGATCGAAGAAAAAAATGTCGGTCCCGATGAGCGGAAATACCCTGCACGGAAAGATGAATTCAAAGAACAGACAGTAGTTATCTCCCTTTCGGGATTTGACCTCGAACGAAGCAGCGATGATCTTTTCAGATCCACCTCATGGATGCTGAACCTTGCACAGCTGTCATTTTATGTCGATTCACTCAATACCGAATACAATACAAAATATAACCAGCAGTATAAGGAATTCAGGGAAACAAGGGTCTTAACTGAAAGAAATATAATGTTTAACATTGATGGCAAAATAGAAAATCCCGGGAAGGATTCCCTGACTTTCAATCCTGAGTCCCTTTACAGCAGCCTGAGAAACTATGATAAAAGGGTAGTTGTTGCCCAGGCTCTGGACAAAGCAAAGGAAGCCGCGAATTTTCTTTCAATGACGACCGAAACAATGAAAATGCAGATAAGATTTGTCAAGAGATATGAGGTTGACTGGCATAAAAAGCTTGTCCTTCCTTTTGGCTGCCTCGTATTCTTCTTCATTGGTGCACCTCTCGGGGCAATAGTGCGGAAAGGCGGACTTGGAACACCGACAGTCATTTCAATAATGTTCTTTGTGATCTGGTATGTAATATCAATGTCGGCAGAAAAGCTTGTCGAGGAAAACCTGATAAGCAGCTTTGCAGGTATGTGGGCATCATCATATATACTGTTGCCCATCGGGATCTTTCTTACCTACAAGGCTTCAAACGATTCTATGATAATGAATGTTGATACTTATCTTCAATTCTTCAGGAAGATAAAAGATTTTATTTACAGAATTGTTATTCAGGGAAAGAGATTAAGATCTGAACTAAAAAACAAAAGTGATGAGTAGTTACAAATTAAATACAATAGAAGAGGCGGTTGAGGATATAAGCAAAGGCAGGCTTATCATTGTTGTAGATGATGAGGATCGTGAAAATGAAGGGGATTTCATTTGTGCTGCGGAGCTTATCACACCTGAAATAGTGAACTTCATGGCGAAGCATGGACGGGGACTGATCTGTGTGGCTCTTCCGGAAGAGAGATGCGATGAACTCGACCTCGACCTTATGGTAGGCAATAATACCTCACTTCATGAAACACAGTTCACCGTTTCAGTCGATCTTATAAACGGGGAAACAACCACAGGTGTCTCTGCGAAAGACCGTGCCGTAACAATCAGGGCTCTTGTAGATCCGGCCACAAAACCGTCTGATCTTGGACGGCCCGGCCATATCTTCCCGCTCAAAGCCAAGGCTAAAGGGGTCCTCAGGAGAGCCGGACACACTGAGGCGGTTGTCGACCTTACCCGTTTCGCAGGTCTCAATCCCGGGGGAGCACTTGTGGAAATTATGAATGATGACGGATCAATGGCACGACTTTCTGATCTGGTAAAGCTGAGGAAGAAATTCGGAACAAAAATAATTTCAATACGTGACCTGATAAGATATAAACTCGAAAGAGATACAATAATCGAGATCGGTGAAAGGGTTAAACTGCCGACCGACAGGGGGGCATTCGATTTCATCCCCTTCAGGCAGACAAGCAACGGACTTGAACACGGAGCGCTTGTTAAAGGATCCTGGACACAAGATGAACCGGTGATGGTCAGGGTACATTCCTCATGCTTCACAGGAGATATCTTCGGATCACTCAGATGTGACTGCGGACAACAGCTTCATAAAGCCATGGAAATGGTGGAGAAAGAAGGAAAAGGTGTTGTTATTTACCTTAGCCAGGAAGGACGCGGTATAGGATTATTCAATAAGATAAAAGCCTACAGGCTTCAGGACGAAGGCATGGATACCGTCCAGGCAAACCTTAAACTGGGATTCGGAGAAGATGAAAGGGATTATGGCGTGGGAGCCAGTATAATGAGAGCTCTCGGACTGGGTAAGATAAGGCTTATCTCCAATAACCCTGTAAAAAGAGCCGGCCTCGAGGGTTATGGCATCAGGATAGTGGAAACTATCCCGCTCATAATCGAATCCAACCCTCATAATCAGTTTTACCTCGAAACAAAAGCAAATAAAATGGGACATAATCTCACATGCTACAAACATGTTGTTAAAGATTAGTCTGGCAGATTTAATTCATCTGACATTGGAGACCATCATGAAAGATCTCAGGATAGTTTTTATGGGGACACCTGAATTTGCAGTATCCTCCCTTGGAGCACTGCTAATGAATGGCTTCAATGTTGTTTCTGTTGTTACAACACCTGATAAGCCTGCCGGGAGGGGAAGAAAACTTACAGAATCAGCTGTAAAGGTATTTGCCGGGAACAGCTGCCTTCCCGTACTCCAGCCGGAAAACCTGAAAGATCCGGAGTTTATCCGGACCTTAAGCGACCTGAATGCCGACATATTCATTGTAGTTGCGTTTCGTATGCTTCCAGAAGTTGTCTGGAGGATCCCGCGGACAGGAACGATCAATCTTCACGCATCACTACTTCCCCATTACCGGGGTGCTGCGCCAATCAACCATGCCATAATCAATGGTGAATCATTTACCGGGGTTACAACTTTTTTTATAGACGATAAGATCGATACCGGACAAATACTTCTCAGGGAAGGTATCCCGATATATCCTTTTGAAAATGCAGGCGATCTCCATGACAGGCTTATGAAAGCCGGTGCCAGACTCGTTATAAGGACCCTCAAGGCCATATTTGAAGACAAAATTTCTCCAATGCCACAGTCGGCTTTTCTGAAACCTGGTGAGATTCCGAAGACAGCACCTAAATTATTCCCCGAGGATTGCATAATTGACTGGGATAATGAATCATACAAAATACATAATTTCATAAGGGGACTGGCTCCTTATCCGGGTGCGAGATCATTTCTCACCAATGGCATTAAGAAATATTCTTTTAAAATATATGAAAGCCGGCCGGAAACTGAGCCGCACCGGCTATCTCCCGGCTCTGTAATTTCTGACGGGAAGAATTACCTTAAGATTGCAACCGGGAACGGATTCATGAACATTATAACTCTGCACCTTGAAGGCAGAGAGAAAATGAGTGTTGCTGAATTTCTCAGGGGATTTAATATAAATGATTTTACAATATCAGCACATTAAACCGGATCGCGGAGAACATGCATAACAAATCCTCCTTTTATGAAGGCCGGACCTGGCGCAGCCATATGACCTGACCTTCAGCAGGTTCTTCTCCTTCCGGCATCCTGTTATATTCATAAAGTTTTTTCAGCTTTACGCCATATTTCTGTGATATCGAATGCATCGAATCACCGGCTACAGAAGTGTGCTTTTCCCTGCCCAGCTCTGCCTTATCACGCTTGGGCTGGAGATAAAGTATCTGGCCCGGAACCGGCGAAAAATCATCTCCAAGATCGTTGAATCTCTGAAGTTCCCATTTGAAAACGCCGAACTCTTTTTCAATCATTCCGAGTGTCTCCCCGTCTTTTACAATTATATATTGCAGGCGGTTATTTTCCATGACCCTGGGAGCATTAATGCGTACAATAAAATTATCATTTATAACCGGAGTGGATGCAGGTCTTTCTTCAGCGGTCTGACTTTTAATCTTTTCAGAAACCGGAATCCGGATTTCCGGTTTAATTTCTTCAGTAGTAGGCTTAGCTTCAGGTTTTAAAGGGGCTTCAGCATAATAAACATCGAAATGCTGAAGATTGTTCTCCTCGATCTTCCTGATAAGCATTTCAGCATAATGCGGATTAGTTGCATAACCGGCTTTCTTAAGTCCCCTTGCCCAGCCTTTGTAATCTGTAACCGGGAGTGTAAACAGGGAACTATACCGCGACCTTGTCTTAAGAAAATCGGAATGATCGATAAAGGAATCCTCCGGCCGGGAATATTTTCTGAAACATTCATTTCGTCTGTCATCATGATGCTTTACACTTGGTCCGGTCCAGTCTTCATGACATTTGATCCCGAAATGATTATTCGCTTCGCGTGCAAGTGTACTGCGGCCATGATCAGATTCGATCATCCCCTGGGCAAGTGTAATGCTTGCCGGAACACCTGTCCTTTTCATTTCACTAACAGCTAAGCCTTTATAGCGCTCAATATAATCCTGCACTCCTGGTCTGTTACCTGCAGGCGGACTGACTGCGGGTCTGTTCACGCGGCATGAACCCAGAACGGTAATTAATAAAACTGAGGTGTATAAAATTATGTTACCTTTCACTGACTTTCGGTTTGCACAAAAATAGCAAGAAAGATTGCTAATTTTGCATTATGTTTTTAATTAGGACATTATGATTAAAACTAAAAATATCAGCTTTTCTTATACAGAATTTGAAAAAATCGACGAGATGGACGCCGGCGACCGGGAACTTCTTATTTCTGCAATGAAAGCGGTTGAGAATGCATATGCTCCGTATTCTCAATTTAAGGTCGGGGCTGCAGTAAGGCTTGAAAGCGGTACCATAATCGCTGGCACAAATATCGAAAATGCAGCATTTCCTTCCGGTATATGCGCCGAAAGAAGTGCACTTGCCGGTGCTGTTTCTAACCATCCCGGAGATATTCCGGTGGCATTGGCAATAGCAGCAAACAATCCGGAAGGACTTACCGATGATCCGGTATCACCCTGTGGTAACTGCAGACAGGTAATAATTGAGGAAGAATCCAGGAACGGGAAACCGGTACGGATAATACTGGGGGGAAAAAGAAAAATCAGGATAATTGAAAAAGCGACAGATCTTCTGCCACTTTGTTTCACCATGAAATTCCCGGGATTCACTCCCCGCTGATTATCAGCTGGAAACCTGATCCGTGAATATTCTTTATGTTGAGCCTGGGATCTTCCGAAAGGAATTTCCTCAGTTTGGTGATATACACATCCATGCTCCTTGCTGTAAAATAATCATCATTACCCCAGATTTTCTTTAAGGCAACTTCCCTGCTGATAAGTGCATTTGGATTTACGGCAAGCAGTTCTAAAAGCTGTGCTTCTTTCGGAGAAAGCTTCTTTTCATCGTTTCCTATAGTCAGCGTCCTAAGCCTTGAATTAAAAACAAATTTCCCGATCTCATAAATATCTTTCGTCCCGCTCTGAAAATCCCGTCTGGCCAGAATAGCACGCAATTTTGCCAGAAGTATGTCCGTGTCAAAAGGCTTTGTTATATAATCATCGCCTCCAACACCATATCCTTTCAGCACATCTTCCTTCATTTTTTTTGCAGTAAGGAAGATGATAGGGACAAGGTTATTTATCTGGCGTATCTCATTGGCAATTGTAAATCCGTCAACATGCGGAAGCATTACATCTAGTATACATATGTCGAAATTTCCCTTCCTGTAATGGTCAACAGCAAATTTCCCGTCATCCACCCAGTCGACTGAAAAATCATTCAGCTCGAGGTAAGATTTCAGGACTGATCCGAAACTCAGATCATCTTCGACAAGGAATATCTTAACAGTTTTTCCGGTCATTTTATATTTTCCAGGTTATATGGTAAGAAAACTTCAAACCGGCTTCCTTTACCGGGTTCACTGTGAACAGTAATATTGCCCTTATGTGCATTAACAATAGCCTGGGCATAGTTGAGGCCGAGTCCGAATCCCTTTACATCATGAACATTCCCCGAGGGTTTCCTGTAAAATCTTTCAAAGATCCTGTTCTGAACACTTTTTGACATACCGATACCCTTATCCTCGACTGACATTAAGATGCCTTTCCCGTTGTTTTTTGTCCGGATTTTAATCTCCGGAGCCTCCGGTGAGTATTTTATCGCATTATCAAGAAGATTGTTTACAAGATTATAAAGATGCTCATTATCCCCTTTAATAACAGCTTCCTTTGCTTCAAGATAAAGTGATACTTTCCCGTTCCTCTGCTGGACAATTATATCATTGGTCTCCACTGCGCGCTCAATTACAGAATGAAGTGACAGATCCTCAAAGTTAAAGTTTATTTCCCTCTTGTCAAGCGATGATATCTGAAGTATCGTTTCAACCTTTTTATTCATCCGGCTGTTCTCCTTCTTGATCATGCTGATAAAATGTCTTATTCTGGATTCATCTCCGATGACTTTAGGATTTGTAATTGTATCTGCTGCAAGAGATATGGTAGCAATCGGTGTTTTAAACTCATGGGTCATATTATTCAGAAAATCGGATTTCATTTCCGAGATCTTTTTCTGATTAATAATAAACCAGAGACTCATTGCGAAGGTAGCAAGGATTATAAGGGAAAAGAGCAGAGATGCAGTAAGAACCCATGCCATTGATCCGAGTACGTAATTTGTCCGCTCGGGAAATACAACCGACAGGATCATATCCTGCTGAATTATATTGTCGGGAAAGAGCCTGACTTTATAATTGCTTTTCAGGAAATCGTTCTTACCCGACTTTTTAAACGTCCCTTCCCCCACAACACCATTCCTTATTACAGCATATTCAAACGGCGTCTGTACATTCCTGAAAAGCAATGACCTTTTAAGAGCAAACTCTACCTCTTTGTTATCAAGTTCCATTGTCTTTTCCCACGAATATATCTCTGAGATCATCCTGTTACTCATATTCTGGAACTCGCTCTGGCGCTTTTTGACCCACTCTATGAATTCTCTCTGCCTGATATATACTTCACCCGAATTTTTGTTATCAGAAGCAGCTTTTCTGATCAGCTCAGGATCTTTAGTGGTTGACGATTGAAGTACAGGTCCCGGTCCAGACCCGAATACAGTGTCTTGTACCACAACTACCGGCTCCTGTCCCGGCACTTTGGTCACTGACTGATTAGTTATCCTGACACTTACCTGGTCACCTGCTGATGAATATATACTTCCGATACTTGAGTATTCTGTAACATCATTTACCTGATTATTCATTGCAGCGGAGCCCGGGAACATAAAGTTATTGAAAAAAGCCATCTCCCTTGAAGATTCGATGGATGCTGCAGCGTCATTTATACCGGCTATGACCGCAGCATTAAAGTTGTCATTCTGTGTACCCACCGCATTCCTGATCCACACCGACTGCACCCATATGATGCCGAGCAGTGACAGGAGCATCATAAATACCAGCCATATGAATTTGTTCCGGTTCATGGTACAAAGTTAAATTATCCTGTCAGATCCGGGATATTATTTAACTTTTCATTAACGCATATTAACCTGAATTTAACGTGGTTTCAGGTACATTACCGTAATTTTGGAGAGACAATTCCGATAACGCTTTCATGTTCATTCCTGAAGATGAGTCCTCCCGGGGGCTCATTTTCTTTTACTCATAATTGAAGATCTTCCAGAGATCGCCATCAGGAAAGGGAGCTGTAATAACAATTTTCTCCTTTTTAACGGGATGAATGAATTCAAGTCTCCTTGCCATCAGACTTATACCTCCATTCTCATTCGACCTTTCGAAGCCATATTTCAGATCACCCTTTACCGGACAACCTATTGCTGCAAGCTGAGCTCTGATCTGGTGATGACGTCCGGTATGAAGTTCTATTTCCAAAAGATAATAGCGGTCCGATCTCCCTGCGATCGTGTAAGTAAGTCTCGCTTCTTTCGACCCTTTCACCTCCTTATCAAAAACATAAGTTTTGTTCTGTTTTTCATTTCTTTTCAGGAAGTGGGTTATTGTTGCGGTATTATCCGGCGGATGTTTCTTTACAATTGCCAGGTACGTTTTTTTCACCATCGATGATCTGAACATTTCATTCATCCTGGAAAGAGCTTTTGAGGTCCGGGCATAAAGTATTACACCGCTGACCGGTCTGTCGAGCCTGTGAACTACGCCAAGGAACACCTCGCCTGGTTTATTGTATTTTGCAGCCAGATATTTTTTTAATTCAGCATCAAGGGATGTATCTCCGGATTTATCCCCCTGAGACAGATCTGACGGACGCTTACTGACAGCAATAAGATGGTTATCTTCGTACAGGATCTCCGGCATGTTCAATATTGTTCCTTTTCATTTGGGAACTGGCGATTCCTGACATCATTTATATAGGCACTCACCGCTCCTTTTATCTCATCGTGCAGGTTGTGATACCTGCGCAGAAAGCGTGGAGAGAATTCCTGGTTAATTCCAAGCATATCATGCAGAACCAGTACCTGTCCGTCGGTTCCGGGACCTGCTCCTATACCGATAACAGGTATCCTGACACTTAATGTAACTTCTTCTGCCAGCTTTGCAGGTATCTTTTCAAGGACTATGGCAAAACATCCTGCCTTTTCAAGAAGCTGAGCATCTTCCATCAGTCTTTTTGCTTCTTCCGTCTCTTTCGCTCTTACGACATAGGTCCCGAACTTATGAATTGCCTGGGGAGTAAGCCCCAGGTGCCCCATAACCGGAATTCCTGCAGAAAGGATCCTTTCGACCGACTCTACCACCTGACGGCCACCTTCCAGCTTAACAGCCTGCGCTCCAGTCTCTTTCATTATCCTTATCGAGGAAGCAAGAGCCTCCCTTGAATTGCCCTGGTAGGTCCCGAAAGGAAGATCTACCACGACCAGAGCCCTTTTAACCGCCCTCACCACCGATGCTGCATGATATATCATATTATCAAGGGTGATCGGCAGAGTTGTTGCATAACCTGCCATTACATTGGAAGCAGAATCTCCTACAAGAATTACATCAATTTCTGCTTCGTCCAGAATCCTGGCAAATGAATAATCGTATGCTGTCAGCATAGCAATCTTTTCACCTTTAAGCTTCATCTCATTCAGAACATGAGTTGTTACCTTTCTGACAGAATTAAATACCGACATAGCTCCGCTGTTTTTAAGAATGCAAAGTTACTTATTTCTTTTCATTAACGCCTATATGCCGTGACTGTCGTTTTGTCAGTAACTCCGAATGGCATAATCATTGTTGAATAACTGTATCAAAATGAAAATTCAAATACTAATAAAATGGGAAAAATAATCGGTATAGATCTTGGAACTACGAATTCATGTGTTGCGGTGATGGAAGGAAATGAACCTGTCGTTATCCCCAACAGTGAGGGTAAGAGAACTACTCCATCAATCGTCGCATTTGTTGAAAATGGTGAGCGTAAAGTCGGAGATCCGGCAAAACGTCAGGCAATAACCAACGCCACAAAGACAGTTTATTCAATTAAAAGGTTCATGGGTGAGACCTATGACAAGCTTAATGCTGAAATTAAGAGAGTTACATACAATGTTGAAAGAGGCGACAATAATACTCCAAGGGTAAAAATCGATAACAGATTATATTCACCCCAGGAAATATCTGCCATGATACTGCAGAAGATGAAAAAGACTGCAGAAGACTACCTTGGTCAGGAGGTAACAGAAGCTGTCATTACTGTACCGGCATATTTCAGTGACTCGCAGCGTCAGGCCACCAAGGAAGCCGGTGAAATTGCCGGGCTTAAAGTAAAAAGAATCATCAATGAGCCCACTGCTGCTTCTCTGGCTTATGGCCTGGATAAGAAATCACAGGATCTCAAAATTGCTGTTTTTGACCTCGGAGGCGGTACGTTTGATATTTCAATACTGGAACTCGGAGATGGTGTTTTTGAAGTAAAATCGACAAATGGTGATACTCACCTCGGCGGTGATGATTTTGACCATCTTATAATTGACTGGCTGGCTGAAGAATTTAAAAGAGATGAGGGTATCGATCTCAGGAAAGATCCGATGGCCATGCAAAGGCTGAAAGAAGCTGCTGAAAAAGCAAAGATCGAACTTTCAAGCAGTACATCAACTGAAATAAATCTGCCATATATAATGCCGGTTGACGGTATTCCAAAGCACCTTGTAAAGACACTTACCCGTGCAAATTTTGAAAAAATCTGTGACAGGCTGTTCCAGGCATGTATCGAACCCTGCCGGAAGGCTCTGTCAGACTCGGGCTATAAGGTTTCAGATATCGACGAAGTTCTTCTCGTAGGCGGGTCTACAAGAATACCTGCGATCCAGCAGCTTGTTGAGAATTTCTTTGGAAAGACCCCGTCGAAAGGTGTTAATCCCGATGAGGTTGTTGCTGTAGGAGCTGCAATACAGGGTGGAGTTCTCACAGGTGAAGTAAAGGATGTCCTTCTTCTTGATGTAACCCCTCTTTCACTGGGAATCGAAACCATGGGAGGTGTTATGACAAAGCTTATTGAATCAAATACCACCATTCCGACCAAGAAAACGGAGGTCTTCACCACTGCAGCAGATAACCAGCCTTCGGTTGAGATACATGTACTTCAGGGCGAAAGGCCTATTGCTTCAGGAAACAAAACAATAGGAAGGTTCCATCTTGACGGTATACCACCAGCCCCAAGGGGTATTCCTCAGATTGAAGTCACATTTGATATCGATGCAAACGGAATATTGCATGTGACCGCTAAAGACAGGGGTACCGGCAAAGAACAAAGGATAAGGATTGAAGCATCTTCAGGACTCAGCGAAGATGAGATAAGAAGAATGCGCGATGAAGCAAAAGCAAATGAGGATGCTGATAAAAAAGCCAGAGAAAAGGCTGAAAAAATAAATACTGCAGACAGTATGATCTTCAGTACCGAAAAACAGCTGAAAGAGTTTGGTGATAAACTTCCTTCTGATAAAAAATCAGCCATTGAGAACGCTCTGGCAAGACTTAAGGATGCACACAAAAATCAGGACCTTGCCGCCATCGATTCAGCCATTGCCGGCCTGAACACTGTATGGCAGGCAGCCTCTGAGGAAATGTATAAAACGGCCCAGAATGCCGGTCCGGGCGCTTCACAATCCGGTCCCGGACAATCCGGACCGCAACAGTCCGGAGGAAGTGATACCAAATCCGGGAACGACGAGGTAACTGATGTCGACTTTGAAGAAGTGAAATAAGGATTATCCCTTACTTTGAAGTTT
>CAYPHL010000069.1:12125-22817 GCA_964410385.1 uncultured Rikenellaceae bacterium
ACACTTTGCGAACTTTGCGGTTAATTTCTTCCTGAACATTGTCATTTTTAGTACTTTTGCAGGGGATTTTTCGTTTCTTCAATATGAATATCAAAATATTCACAATCATTTCCTTAATTTCTGTCGCGGCCACAGCCTTATGCCAGACTGACACCGGAATAAATAAAACCGATCAGCAGGGACGAAAACAGGGGAGGTGGATAACAAGATATCCTAACGGCAATATCCTTTACGAGGGAGAGTTTATAAATGGTAATCCCTCCGGTCAGTTTAAGAGATACTACGATGACCAGACAATCAATTCAGTAATGGTATTTTCCGGTGAAGGAAGAGTAGCCGATGCTACAATCTATTTCCCTGACGGATCGGTTGCCGCAACCGGTAAATATGTTAACCGCCTTAAAGAAGGTAAATGGAAATTCTTCTCATCATCTGTCCAGGGTTATCTGATCAATGAGGAGGAATACTCAAAAAGCCTCAGGAACGGCCTTTCTCTTAAATTCTATACAGACAGTACTATCGCTGAGAAAGCCTTTTATAAAAATGATAAAAAAGAAGGCGAATGGATACAATACTATGCAAGCGGCAAACTGTTCCTGAAAGCATTTTATACCGGCGGTATGCTTAACGGTAATTTCGAGGTATGGTACGAAAATGGTAATCCTGAAATAATAGGAACTTATAAAAATAACTTCCGTGAAGGCAAATGGATTATTTACAATGAAGACGGGACAGTCAGATATGAGATGAATTATGAAGGTGGTGTGACTAAAGACCGCCGGATGGATATTGAGTCGTCAGAGATCATTGATAACCTTGAAAAGAACAAGGGGAAAATTGCCGATCCCGAGAAGACCGGGGAACTGGAACGATGAATGAACATTCTCCAATGACGGGGAAAACTATCAGGTATACCGCCGCTGCTAGCTTCCTGCTTTCAGCCTGCCTGCTGCTGAACGGTCAGGCTGACACTTACCGCTATTTTTACAGGGTATATTTCACGGATAAGAATGCAAATGCCGGCATAACAGATCCGTCTTCAATATTAGCTGATAAAGCCATTGAAAGAAGGCAGAAATCAGGAACAGATGTACCGGACATACTGGATGTGCCTGTATTTTCAGGTTATCTTGACCAGGTCAAAGCCCTGGGACTGTCTCTGCATTGTACTTCAAAATGGCTGAATACCGGATTATTCAAATCATCAGAGCCAATTAACTCATCCCTTGTACTCTCACTTCCGTTTGTGAAGGAGGTAAGAACAGTCAAATCCCCGGCAGATAAAAGTTCGTTCGCTGACAAACTTGATTTTCAAATTACTGAATCAGACCTCCCGGCATATGACCAGCCTCTTACAATTATAAAAGGGCAATCTCTTCATAATGCAGGATTTGACGGAAGGGGAATTCTGGTGGCAGTACTCGACGGTGGATTCAATGATGCTGATATAATTCCGTCCCTCGAATTGCTTCGGAAAAGAAAGGGGATAAAAGTGACACATGATTTTGTTACCGGAAATACAGATGTATATGATCATCATTCTCATGGGACCGCCGTTCTTTCGGTTCTGGCAGGCCAGATCGGGGGAATCATCCGGGGAACTGCTCCCGGAGCCGATTTCATGCTGTTCCGGACTGAAGACACATCGGATGAATTTCCCGTTGAAGAGGATTTCTGGGTTGCTGCTGCCGAATTTGCCGACAGTGCAGGTGCCGATATAATAACTTCTTCTCTTGGCTACGGGTATTTTGACGATCCGTCACTTGATTATAAGTTTTCCGATCTCGATGGTAACAGCACTTTCGTGACCCGGGCAGCCGATATTGCTGCATCAAAAGGTATACTGGTATTCTGCAGTGCCGGTAATGAAAGAAATAAAAAGTGGAAGAGGATACTGGCTCCTTCTGACGGTGACAGTGTTATGTGCATCGGAGCCGTAGACGAAAACGGGATCATTTCCGCGTTCTCCTCTGCCGGCCCGTCAGCCGACGGCCGCATTAAACCCGATATAACTGCAATGGGCGTGAACGTTACAATCCAGACTTCTCCCGCATCAGTTTCAATAGCAAGCGGAACATCCTTTTCATGTCCTGTTATGAGCGGAATAACAGCCTGCCTTTTACAGGCTGTACCTTATGCAACCAATACTGAAATCATTGAAGCGATCCAAAAGTCAGCTGACAGGTACTCTTCTCCGGATTCCCTTTATGGTTACGGGATACCCGATATGTCATCCGCCCTGAAAAATCTTCAGGACAAACGTCTTAAGATCCCCGAAAACGAACTTGTAATAGCACCGAATCCCTCCTCAGGAGATATTGAGATAATCTTCAAAGAACAGCCTGAATCGGTCAGACTTGAAATATTCTCTTCTTCGGGACGAATTATTTACAGCAGGTATTACAGTACATTTGCAGGCCGGAGCCTCAGGATAACTGAACTTGGTAAAAGAGGACAGGGAATATATTTTCTAAAACTCACAACTTCGACCGGCTCCTGGGTAAAAAAGATAATTAAAATCAACAGCTGATAATGGCCGACAAGCTATCACTGACCGAATTACAGCTCATAATTAAGGACTCTCTGTATCTGGCCATGCCTGATATGTACTGGGTTACTGCGGAAATATCCGAAATAAGGGAGAATTATGCCGGTCACTGTTACCTTGAGCTGATTGAAAAACATCCGGGGGAACAAAATGTCAGGGCCCGTGTCAAGGCTGTCATCTGGAACAACCGGTACAGGTTCCTGAAATCGCTTTTTGAAAATGTTACAGGAGAACTGCTCAAAGCAGGAATGAAAGTACTTGTAAAAATTAAGGTCGATTATCATGAAATATACGGACTGAGCCTTATAATCTCAGATATAGATCCGTCTTATACTGCCGGGGAAATGGCCCTCAGGAGACAAATGATACTAAAGAGGCTCAGTGATGAAGGTGTTCTGATGATGAATAAGGAACTCGAACTACCTTTTGTACCACAGAGAATCGCCGTTATTTCATCCGCAACCGCTGCAGGATACGGTGATTTCATAAGACAACTTAAAGAAAATCCTTACGGCTATATATTTTATACAGCACTTTTTGAAGCAATAATGCAGGGAAACGAAACCGAACATAGTGTTATCAGAGCGCTTGAAAGAATAGCTCTTAATGCTGAAATGTTCGATATAGTTGCAATAATACGTGGTGGCGGATCACAAAGCGACCTCAGCTGGTTTGATAATTATAATATTGCTTATTACGTTACCCAGTTCCCTCTCCCTGTGATAACCGGGATCGGACATGACAAAGATATGTCGGTGACTGATATGGTTGCATTCCGGTCACTAAAAACCCCGACTGCTGTCGCAGACTTTATTACAGGAACTGTTCTGGAAGCAGAAAACCATATTAACCAGCTCAGCACGCAGATTGCCGAACATACAAGAAACACCTTACTCAGATACAGGGATAAAACCGAATATTTCAGAACAAAGCTTATTCCCGTCGCCAGACTCGCCATATCCGGCCGGAAAGAGGATCTTTCAAACAGGATAATAGGAATAATCAATATCGGAAAGGAATATATTATCAGGTCCGGATTCCTGCCTGAAAACCTGTCTTCAAGGCTTATTTCATCCACAGGTTCATTTATCTTATCAGGGAAAACATCCCTGGAGAGAAATAAAAAGGACCTTAAGGGCCTGACAATGAGGGTTATTGAAAACTCAGGAAAGAAACTGGCGGAATTGCAGAACAGCCTGAACATCCTTGATCCGGTCAGTGTCCTGAAAAGAGGATTTACAATTACATCTAAAAACGGAGAAATAATAAAAAGTTCCGCTGATCTGTCAGAAGATGATATTATTGATACCCTGTTCAGTGACGGATCCGTCGCAAGCCGGGTATTACAGCAGCAGAAGGAAAATAAATCTGACTGACATTAAGATAAACCAACATATACAGAAAATAAAACAGACATAAAACATGGCAAAGAAAGAATTCTCATTCAGTGAGGCA
The DNA here is from genome assembly GCA_964410385.1 of uncultured Rikenellaceae bacterium. Classification (GTDB taxonomy): domain Bacteria; phylum Bacteroidota; class Bacteroidia; order Bacteroidales; family VadinHA17; genus LD21. Next base: position 16,129 of record CAYPHL010000069.1, read on the forward strand.
GTGGTGGAAATTGATAAGATCCTCAAAAATATAGAGAGCGGCAACCTTGATGTAGACAAACTATCGGGAGAAGTAAAACGGGCTTCGGAACTGATAAGACAGTGTCAGAAAAAACTCAGAACAACAGAAGATGAGATCAATAATATCTTTAAGGAACTCATATAAAGTAAATCAGGACCGAAGTCCTGATTTACTACTACCCTAAACCTAAATCCATGAAAAAATTTCTGTAACCTTCTTTTACTACCTTTCGCCTCTTTTAACGAAAGATATAAAAGGAATGTTTCAGAAATTTACAAAAAATTTCGAACAAAAATATAGTTTGTTAATAAATATCATTACTCAACTCCCAAAACATCCTTAAAAGCCTTAACGAAAGTATCTTTTGGCAACGCTCCCATAGCCATCTGAGGCTGACCCTCCACCGGAACGAACAGGAATGAAGGGATGCTCCTGATCCCGAAAACCGCTGCCAGTTCCTGCTCTTCCTCAGTATTTACCTTGTACACATCAAGCTTTCCGGTGAAAACCTCTGAAAGATCCTCAAGAACCGGTGCAACCATTTTACACGGACCACACCAGTCAGCATAAAAATCCACAATACAGGGCTTGTCACCCTCAAATTTCCACTCCTTGTTATTTTCGTAATCGAATACTTTGCTTTTAAAGGTTTCTTTTGTTAAATGCTCAGTCATCTTATGATTTATTAAGTATTTCAAAATAATATCTTCAACCTTATCTCAAGGTTCATGCCACAAAGGTACACTTACGGCAATTAACAAAAAATCATCGGATAATTGTAACTTTGTCAGGAATTATTGATAAATTGTCATATCTATATATGAATATATGTCTAAATGACAAGATCTTCAGGATCATCTCCGATGTAGTTACAGCAGAGGGAGTAGCGGCTTATGTGACAGGAGGATGGGTAAGGGACTGCCTGCTGAAAAGGGATCATCCCGGAAAGGATATTGATATAGTTGTGATCGGAAGCGGGATAGATATTGCAGAGAAAACGGCTTACAGGATAGATCCCGGGATTAACGTAAGTGTATTTAAGAATTTCGGTACAGCCATGTTCCGGTGGAAGGAATATGAAATTGAGTTTGTAGGTGCCAGAAAGGAATCATATGACAGGGGTTCGAGGAAACCAGTTGTTGAGGATGGAACTCTTGAGGATGACCAGAAAAGAAGAGATTTCACCATAAATGCCATGGCTGTAAGTCTTGGCAAAGATTCTTTTGGCCGCTTCCTCGATCCTTTTAATGGCACTGAGGATCTTAAAAACAAAATTATCAGGACACCTCTTGAGCCGGGTATGACATTTTCTGATGATCCGCTGAGGATGTTAAGGGCTGTGAGGTTTGCCACACAGCTTGGATTTTCGATAGATGAGACAACCTTCCTGTCGATCTCAGAAAATGCAGGCAGACTGAGGATCGTATCGCAGGAAAGGATTATTGCTGAAATTAACAAGATAATGATGTGTGAAAGGCCCTCTGAAGGATTTATCCTGCTGGAGCGATCGGGATTGCTTGGTATTATTTTCCCCGAGCTTGATAATCTTAAAGGGATTGAAAAGAAGGGAGGAAAAGCCCACAAGGACAATTTTCTTCATTCGCTTGAGGTACTGGATAATATCTCACAGAGGACGGATAACTTGTGGTTAAGGTGGGCGGCTCTGCTGCATGATATTGCCAAGCCGCTTACGAAGAAATATACTCCAGGCACAGGCTGGTCATTTCACGGTCATGAATATAAAGGTTCAAAAATGATACCTGACATTTTCCGGAAGCTGAAGCTGCCTCTGAATGAGAATATGAAATATGTTCAGAAGCTTGTCGACCTTCACCTCCGGCCTATTGCCCTTTCACAGGAAGAAATCACCGACTCTGCCATCAGAAGGCTTCTTTTCGAAGCAGGTGATGATATTGATGATCTGATGTTGTTATGTGAAGCCGATATCACCTCAAAGAACGAGAAAAGAAAGAATCTGCATCTTGAGAATTTCGGGGTTGTAAGGCAAAAACTCAGGGAAATTGAAGAGAAAGATGCACTCAGGAACTTTCAGCCTCCTGTTGACGGGGAGGAGATTATCAGGACTTTCGGTATCAGACCGGGAAAAGTGGTTGGTATAATAAAAAACGCCATCAGGGAGGCAATACTTGACGGAATTATACCAAATGAGCACGACGCTGCCAGAAACCTCATGCTCGAAAAGGGAAAGGAACTGGGCCTTTCACCGGCAGAGCCGGTCATCTGACTTTCAGATCGAGCAATACCGGCAGGTGATCACTGAAGCCTCCCAGATACCTGTAGCCGTTCCAGGTTGAAAAAGGGCTCAGTCCAGGGTATAAGGGATCTTCCCTGAGGAGGAATCCGGGTTTAAATACTCTGAACAGATCTTTTCCTGTAAAGATCCCGTCAGAACAATCAAGTAACCATTCTGAAACAAGTACCTGGTCAATCATTTCCCAGATACCCCTGTACCGGTAACTTCCATTTGACTTTCCCGGATCTTCCGAAAGATTAATTAGCCGGATTCCCGATTTATACGGTCCTGAAAGCATCCGAACCATATCATCATCAGGTGAGGCGTTAAGATCACCTGTTATGATTACCTTTGCCCTGCTGCTTCTGACAAAGGCCAGTGAATCGATCTTTTCCCTGAGCATACCAGCAATACTCTCACGCAGGGGTTCTCCGGCAAGCACTCCCCCCCGCCTTGAAGGCCAATGGTTAATAAAGATATGTATTGTGTCTCCTCCGGTAAGGAATTCAGCATACAGAACACTTCTTGTTGAAGTGCCATTTCTGTAACTGATTTCAGGGGAAAGAAATTTCCAACTCTGTAAATCAACAACACCTTTCCTGTAAATCAGGCACACATCAATGCCTCTCGGATCAGGTGAATCTTCATGCAGAATGCCATAATCAAATTTCGAAAGATTCGTAATCCTTATCAGATCTTCCAGCACCTTACGGTTCTCAACCTCGCAAAAGCCTATAATCTCCGGTGGCGACCATTCACCTGCAGCAGTAATTGCTTTATATAATGACCATATCTTCTTTTCATATCTCCTGTAATTCCATCTCCTCAGGCTGCCCGGAAGAAACTCATTATCATCCGTTGTACTATCATCATAGATATCAAAAAGGTTTTCGACATTATAAAACATCAGCCTCACGGACTGCCCGGTGGCAGACTGCGGAAATACCTCACTGAATTGCAGAAGCAGCAGCAAAAAGGTACCGGTCATCCTGATCACGATACCATATGACATATGTTATTATAACAAGTTTTTCAGAAAGCGTTTATCCAGCGGTATCTTCGGGCACTCTCCCCGAATTTGACAGCCACTGTAAGCTCATGTGTCCCGATGCTCTGCCTGCGGATATCCGTCAATGTAAAATCAAATGCATATGCAAAATAGAAACGGTCATATTTCAGTCCGAGCAGAAGTATAAGTGCATCATTTGTCCGCCATGATAAACCAGCCCAGTAGTCTTCCTTATAATATACTCTTGCAGTAAGATCCATTTGCAGCGATTTGAATATCAGGTCGGATGATTTAATATAGGCTGAAGGCTCCAGTAGCCAGTTTTCCGTAAGAGGGAACTTGATCCCGCCTGTCAGATAATAATGCCCAAGTTCACCGGTCTTTCTCGGATCGTCTGCATTATTAAAAAGCAGTGATCCACGGAATAGATTTGTCATGGCAAAACCGATATAATATCTCGATGTGGTATAGCTTGTCCCGAAATTAAAATCAGGAATAAACACAGATCTGTCGTATGTGTTAAGCAGAGGATCGTCGGTATCATAGATCAGGTTATCTGTATTTACTGCAAACTGGTATGCCGAAAGAGCCAGCCCGAACGAAAGGTTACTCTGATAACCTTCTGTCTTCCCAAGGGTAATATGATATGCATAGATTGCCTGAAGCCCTGTGCGTCTCATTATGCCGTTATTATCACTGAAAATATATCCCCCTACGCCCACTCTGCTCCCTTTAGATGGCTTGACAAGCTTCTTCCTGACCGTTGTGGATTTTGATATATAGCTGTTCTTCAATATTCTTGTCTGGAAGCTGGCCGCATAAGTGGCAGGATTCTGGGCCAGACCCATCCACTGCTCCCTTGCTGTCAGACTTATAGTTGAATAACCATCACGTCCGGCAAATGAAGGATTCACAAGATATCCGTTCATAATGTACTGACTGTACATCGGAACCTGCTGTGCCGCTAATTCCTTACCGAAAAAAATAATGACCGCAAGCAGAAGAAAACATTTTATAAGCTTCATATATACTGTCTTCATAATATCCCTGTTTACCTTATTATACTTATTACACCGGAACGTGGTTTAGAGCCGTCATTCAGGTACAAGATATAGTGATATGAATCTGTAGGCATTAATCTTCCGTTAAATCTGCCATCCCACGGATCGGCAGATATATTCCGTGATTTATATACAAGCTTGCCCCACCTGGTGTAAACAAGTACCTCTGCCCCGGGATAAAGATCGATATTCCGTATCCTCCACTCATCATTGAATCCGTCGTTATTCGGAGTTATTATCTGTGGTATCTCAACGCATCCGAACGTACCTGTAAAGTCAACGGTAGCGGTTGCCATTGCTGCACATCCGTTATCATCGGTGACTGTGACAGTATAGTTACCCGGAAGTAATTCTGTTCTGTTCTGAGACTCATTTCCGTCCTGCCATAAGGTAAGGTACGGTGCTGTTCCTCCTGATATTGTGAGAATTATCGATCCGTCATTTGTATCTGGGCAGTCAGCTTCAGTTGCTGAAAGATTTAGTACCAGGGCCGGCGGACCGGATATGCTGACATTACCGACTGCTATACATCCGTTGGCGTCGGTCACAGTGACCTCGTAAGTACCAGCCGGAAGAAGAGAAGCTGTATCATTCATCTGAACCGGTGAAGTATTCCACGAAAACTCATACGAACCAGTACCTCCTGATGCTACCGCGATCACACTCCCTGTATTATCACCATTACACAGGTTATTAATCCCGGTTGTTGTTACCGTAACAGCCGTTTCAGGTTCTGTGATATCAACGGTTACAGGGAACGTTGCAGGTTTTTCGTCACGGATTGTTATTATATATGTCCCGGCCTTAAGGTTACTGAATGTTCCGGAAGGCTGGAAATCGGTTCCGTTCATACTGTATTCATAAGTTCCTATACCGGCAATACCTGTGACTGTCAAACTTCCGTCAGCTCCACCGAAGCATGAGACATCAGTCTTTGATACCAGAGTCCCCGAAAGTGGTACACTGGGATCTGTGATTGATACAGGAACATCGACTTCACAGAGTGCGGCATCCTGAATTCTGACCGTATAATTTCCGGCAGTAAGGCTGCTGAATGTCCCTGATACCTGGAAACTGCTGCCGTTAAGGCTGTACAGGTATGGAGGAGTACCTCCGGATCCTTCAACAGTAACAATTCCGTCATTTCCTCCGATAACAGTTACGTTAGACTGGAACGTTATAGTCCCTGTCAGTGCCGGCGGTTCCGTTATATCAATGATCCCCGTTACCGGATTACAGGAGTTCACATCAGTAATGCTCCACTGATAAGCTGTCCCTGCATGTATCTCCGTGAAGATCCCTGTAGCATTGCTTATTCCATTGAATGTATAAATAAGGGGAGCCGTACCTCCGCTTCCTGCCAGGATTACTGTGGTTGTAAATCCATTACAGACGATAGGTGATGTTACGGAAATCGTACCAGATATTACTTCCGGTTCTGTTATATCGATAGTTCCGGATGCGGGAGTACATCCATTTATGTCATTGACAATCCACTGGTATCCGGTTCCCGGTGATACCCCGCTGAAGATACCCGAATTATTGGTTATTCCATTGAAAGTAAATGAATAAGGTTCTGTTCCGCCTGATCCGGTAATAGTAACAGTTGCCGTTCCTCCGGTACAGGGTACAGGATCTGTAACAGTTGCGGTCCCCGTAATGATAAGGGGTTCTGTAATATCAAGAGTCCCTTCAACCGGCCCGCAGGCGTTCCCATCGTCTATACTCCATGTATAACCGGTACCTGAAGCAATTCCGCTGAATATTCCGGTAGCATTAGTAACGCCATTGAAAGTAAATGAATAGGGTGGGGTACCACCGGAGGGTGAAATTTTTACAGTGGCTGTTCCTCCGGGGCAGGGAACCGGATTGATCACTTCTGCTATGGCTGTCAGCAGATCCGGCTGGTTTACGTCGATGTTACCGGTCAGTGGTCCGCAATTATTTGCATCTGTTATACTCCATGAATATGCATTTCCGGCCGGTATGCCCGGGAATATTCCGGTCGCATTGGTCACACCGTTGAATGTATATGACAGCGGCGCCGTACCACCTGATCCTGTTATGGTAACTGTGGCTGTTCCTCCATAACAAATTATCTCTGCAGTAACTGATGCCGAGCCGCTAATAGCTGCCGGTTCACCAATATCTATTGTACCTGTCACCGGAGTACAATTATTGACGTCTGTTATGGTCCAGATATATCCTGTACCTGCAGGTATTCCGCTGAAGATGCCTGTCGTATTGGTAACACCATTGAAAGTATATGACAGGGGCGCAGTCCCGCCGCCGCCTGTCAGCCTGACCGTCGCTGTACCTCCGTTGCATAATACCGGTACAGTAA
>CAYPHL010000070.1:0-1770 GCA_964410385.1 uncultured Rikenellaceae bacterium
TCCACCGACCATCCTCTCCAGACTAAGTATATTAAGCATCAGATGCCTCGGATGATGATAATTCTCTATCCTCTTCCCCTGTCTTACAAATGTCATTTTCCTGTCACCGTCAATATTCCATAACGGGAATCCGTATTTTTTAAGAGGATAATTATCACTTACATAATGCCACATTTTATCAAACCACTGAAAAGCCCATGGATCTCCCGTTCTCTCGAGCAGATAAAGAGCACCAATGAGAACCTCTGATTGTTCCCAGAGGACTTTATCGACCTTCCAGACATTTTCATTAACATTGACAAGAGCTCTGAATACTCCACCATAAACATCATCCCAGGCAACTTCAACATGCCTCTTAAATTTCTCAGAAGCATTCCTGAACAACTTATCATCACCTCTCCTTACGGCTTCGTACATTATCATCCACATGGTTTCGATCACATGACCGCAATAAACAAACTGCGAAAAAGGACCTTCGGCTCTGCTCAGGTCATGATTCATCACTTCATTGATAAGCCCGTACTCTTTAATGAAATGATAATTTAAAAGAGCATCATTACAGCGGTTGACGATCCTTTCCATTTCAGGGTCAGGACCATGCGAGAGCATACAGTAACATGTCCTCAGAAATACCATCCAGTGGCCTGTTACCCTTGGAGCAGGGACCTGAGGGGCATCGGGACCATAGTCGACTGCATAGCTGAAATCATCACGGTCATAAAGTTGAAGGCATTTTAAAATTATTTCTTTTGCCTTTTGCCTGAATTGAATATCCTGTACAGCTTCAGCGAATTCCGCCAGACCTTCGGCTATAAAGAGATCACCGTAAATATCCTGCGGGAAGTCATTGTTCGGACTTCCTTCCCTGCTGTAGGATGCCGGCCACATAACTGTATCGCCGGGTTTTATCCGGGAAACAAAATCCACAGCTTCCCGGGCAATCCCGAGATGTTTTGGATCCTTCCCGAAATTGTTATAAAGAAATGAATATACCCAGATACCTCTTCCGTCGTACCAGGCCCGCTTATTTGTTGTTATTATCGATCCGTCCCTGTCTATATTCCAGAAAAAACCTCCCTGTTCATGGTCAATTACATATCTATCCATAAAGGGAAGAAAATCATTAAAGAGATATTCCCTGTAGAGCGAGAGCAGTTCAGCAGGTTCATACCCGGCAATATTTGCGATTTTCTTTTTGCTTTTTTTTGCAGCCGGGACATTTGTATCAGGCACTCCCGGTCCCATCCTGCCAATGACAGGTGAAAGAACCGCAGCTCCGGTAAGTTCCAGAAAATTCCTCCTTTTCATCTTTATCTGTTTTTAAGATCAAGCGGCTGACATAATCCTCCATATCTGCCAGAGTGCTGTCTTCATCAAAATTTGACATTATCGCATAATCCATGACCACCTTACCGCAAATGAATGATCCTTTCGCTTTTATCATATCAGCACCCTCCCCGTGGACGGCAGTAATGACATATAAACCTTCCGGTGAGTTCTTGTCCAGTATTATACTTCCGGATAACCGGCCCTTTTCTCCCTCAACCGGTTCTGATGTTAACTCTTTAACACCTTCTCCGGGAATTAACAGAGAAAATCTTGCTTTTCGTGGTTGTTTTATTGAGTTAAGGAAAATGGAATAATGAACTGTATCTCCCGGGGAATATCTTATGTTTTCCACTTTTATATCCATCCCGGATCTATCCATTTTATTCTCCAGTGAGGATCCACATCCTGAGATTAGCAAAGCGACAGCCGGGATCATCAATA
>CAYPHL010000070.1:1870-22644 GCA_964410385.1 uncultured Rikenellaceae bacterium
TCCAGTGAGGATCCACATCCTGAGATTAGCAAAGCGACAGCCGGGATCATCAATAGAAATCCTGCTATTTGCAGATTAGTTCTTTGCATCTTATATTGCTTGTTAAAAATGAATTCCTTTCAATTATTTCTATGGAGAACGACAGTAACTTTATTGTCAGTAATTTCAGGCAGGACAATTGCCCCTTCACCCTTTAGCGGAAGATTTGTCTTCTCTTCATCAGTCATTGCTTTAATAATTTTCATATCACTGTTCTCCAGGATCTGTGGGTAAAGATGTTCACCATTAACGGACGATCTTATCCTGAAAAAAATCTTAACCGGATCATTATTTATCCAGAGATTTATTGCCAGATAATTAAGCAGGCAATGTTCGATATTATGATAAGATGCCTTGAACTGGTTGGCTTTCCGGGCATCGGTAATTTTCCCTGTTGAATCGACGCTGAAAAAGGTATCGCCATTCCGGTAGTCCATAAAGCTGTTATCCCACATAACAGCTCCTTTCCTGAAATCATCAAGGTATTTGTCATCACCTGTTGTCTTGTATAGATAAAGGCTGAACATATTCCCGTAAGCCTGTATCCACCAGTATGTGTCCGGACTATGAAGTGACGGATCAAGCCTTCCTGCCGAGGTCAGCCATATACCGTTGTTCCGGAAGACTCCGGAATTGTGAATTTTTTCTGCCAGCATCATTGCCGATCTCCGGTGTCCGGCACTTCCTGTAAGCAGATAATTCCTCAGGAGCATCCATGAAGCCTCAATATTATGACCTATATTTATTTCACGGGCATCAGACCTTCCGCTGATGTAATTCCAATCCCTGCCAAAATCCTCAAGCACCCAGCCACTTTCGGGATCGATCATATGCTCAACAGTAACATCAAGTATTCTGCAGATCTGGTCAAGGTATTTCTGCTCTTTTGTAGCCTGGTACAGATATAGCAGGTATCCTGAGACAGGAGTGATCATCGAGCTGAAGGATTTATTACTGTCATTGATACTCCAGTCCCGGTTCATCGAATTAAAATATCCCTTACTGAAAGTATCCCAGACATGATCTTCGAGGAGATTGTTTGATTTTTCAATATATTCCAGCGCTTTCCTGTCTCTGGTAACAAAGTAATACATTGTCAGTCCGGTTACAGCATAGACCTGGACAAACGTGGTTTTCGAAAATTGTACCGGATCTCCCTTTTCGTCAAGAGCATCATACCATCCCCCGTATTCTTTATCCCATGCCTTTTCAATAAGCCAGTTGAATGTACTGTCCGCTATCCTCATGTATTCTTCATTTCCAGACAACAGGTAAGCTGATGAATAGCTGAAAAGGTGTCTTGATATCATGCTGGGAAATTTATCCCGGGTCCCGTACAGATCCCATACCGAATCAAGATTTGTATAAAATGCTCCGTATTCATGATCAGCTGCATTCTTTGTCCAGTAAGGCATTATATGATCAAGAGCCTGTGCTTTCCAGTAGTCTGCCGACAGAACCTCCCTGGTTTCGGGGCTGTCTGTTTTACATGATACCAGAAGGATTGTAAACAGTAGGATGATTATTCCTGGTTTATAATGGATCATTTGGGATGCACCATTGAAAGACACTTCAACCAGAAATCATTATAATGTTCCCAATGCACGAAATTCAGTCCCCAGTGAGGGGCAGGATCAGAGGTAAAGGCCAGAACCGTACCTTTTCCGGATTTTCTTACAGCCACCAAAGGATGACCGGTCTCTTCAATTGTTACGAGTATTTCACCTTCCGGAATGACCTTTGTTTCATTATATCCAAGAATAGGGGGCATCCCCTCGAAATCCGATTCAAAAAAGACTCCCTTCCCCGCTGATGTCAGTTTCGGATAGAAACCTTCGGTACTCTCAACAAGATCTTCATGTCCAAGACATTCAACGGGAAGAATGTTCCTGAATTTCGTTCTCCCCCAGCCTCCTTTTCCGAGTTCTCCGGTGAATGAGTACCATCCTCCTAGCATCATAAGACCCATTCCGGCAGCAACAGCTTCAACAGTCAACCTTACCCTGTCGGGATAAACAAGTACTTTCTTCCCGGATTCGCCTGGTATGAAAAAATCAGGTGCAAGCTGGAAAAGCTTTCCTTCCACATCACTGAAAATGATCACATCATATTCATCGAGGATCTTTTCATATTCCCCCGGAGCCAGCCGGTAAAAATCCCATGTTGCTGCCGGTGTCACCTGGTGTTTTCCATCCGACTCCAGTGCAGCCTTAAGCCACTTACTGTCATTGATGATCTCAATCCCCTTCGGTGCAAACTGGAATGGTGATTCGACATAGGTTGGCCCTGTCGATACAGACCAGTCTCCCACATAATAAATTTTTGCCATTTCAGTATATTTCAATTAATAAAACTATCAATTATTCCGCCTCTATGCCTCTGCACCCCTGAGCCTTTTTGCCTCTGCGCCTCTGTGCCTCTGCGCCCTTGAGCCGTTGCACCGTTGCACCGTTGTGCCGTTGTACCGTCGTACCATTACACCGTCGTACCGTCGCACCCTTTCTATCTCCCCTCCTGCCCCTTAAACACCTCCACCGCCAGTGTATCCATCATATCCTTATTGAATGAATAACCCGAGAAAAATGCCATCCCGTTTGTCTTTTCTTCCCTTGTTATATTTACCTCTTCAACAATCAGCTCTTTTGTAATATCATTATGTGATGTATGTACACCGATTCCTGGATATACCCTTGTGCTCCCGTTTGATGCATCCATGGCCCTGCGGATATATGTCCTGAATAGCTCCGGGTCATTAGTATAAAGCATAGGACAGATGAAATCGATAAGTCCCTGGTTCGCCCAGTTTCCCCAGTCCTGGGCTATCAGAACATCTGAGGTCTCTATATCCGGAAAGACATCAGCCCCCAGAACCAGAGGTTTCCCGGCATTCTTAACGGCCTCACTGATCCCTTTTACCAGTTCTGTCACCTGTCCGGAATTCCATTTGATCCATTCACACCATATCATGCTGCCGCAATCCTTCGAAACCTCCAGGGGTGATCTGGAAAATATCTTTTTAAATGTTTCACAGGTCAGACTGTCATAACTGTAAACCTGTGTTGTAGGAAAACGGATGTAATCGAGATGAATTCCTGCAATATCATATTTAAAAGCTTCACTGATCCGTTTCACCCAGTAAGCTCTGACTTCAGGGTTTGCCAGGTTGAAATGAGGAAGTGGATTTCCTTCCATATCACGGATCAGCCACGAGGGATGCTCAACAAGCTCCTTTTCGATGTTAACAGTATATCCGGGATAAAATATCGGATGGATCTTTATCCCCTTCTTCTTACCCTCAGTTATCAGCATGCTTATATAATCATACTGAAAGCTGTTTTCTCCTGGCAGGGAATTATAACAGAACAGGTTATTTATGCCAACCCGGTTGTACAACGAAAAGAGGCTGTCCATCTGTGAGGCAGCCTTGGTTTCAACACTACTGAAAAGCCCGGTATGCAGCCATACAGCTCTCATTTCAGGTTCAGAGCCGACTCCTGCCTGCCTGTTACAGCCTGCCGGAAGGAATACCAACAGCACAGAAACAATAACGCAGCTAAATTTTTTCTCTGAAAAGTCCATATGTAAAGTTTTAATAATTCCTGCAAGAAAGCAGAAATAGAAATGAAAATAATACTACCCAGTAATATTAATAAATTTATGACACACAGCAACCATAAAAACTAAAAATAAGCTACATTTACATACATGCAATAGTTCCGCCTCTAAAGTACAACTACGTATTATAATACGTTTTTTAATACGTTTTTTAATACGTAGATAACATAATATATAGTTCACATCTAATCCTTAATACTTGAAATGAAGAATAAAATGAAAAACCACATCAGACAGTTGAGGGAGATAATAATTTGCATAACCCTTATCATCCTGACGGGGATGTTTTTGAATCAACCTGTTCACGCACAGGGATCTGCTGAAGGAAATTCCCTGGCACACCGCAAAGGAACTATTACTGTGAAAGCCAGGAAGGGTGACAAAGTTACTGTTGAACAGCTTCGTCATGAATTCTGGTTCGGATGCGCTATTCCCAACAGTCTGGGCAGTAAGTTCGGGCAGGAAAGCGATGAGAAAATGTTTAAAGAAAAATTCCTTGAGAATTTCAATTCTGCAGTAACCGAGAATGCAGTCAAATGGCCCAGCATGGAACCGGATAAAGGCAAAGTGGATTATTCTGTTGTTGATGGTATACTTAAATGGACCGAAGAAAACAACATACCTCTGAGGGCACATAATCTTTTCTGGGGTATACCTAATCGTGTTCAGTCCTGGGTAAAAGAAATGAATGATGAAGAACTCAGGCAGACTCTTCAGAACAGGGCTGAGACAGTCACAAAGCGATATAAGGGGCGATTTGCAGAATATGACCTCAATAATGAAATGATACACGGGAATTATTACGAGGATAGGTTTGGACCTGAGATAACAAAGCTTATGGCACAGTGGGCACATAATGGTGATCCGGATGCTAAACTATGGTTGAATGATTATGACATTCTTACCGGAAACAAGCTGACAGAGTATATGGTACATATCCGCAACATGCTCAGTCAGGGAGTCCCGGTTGCAGGCATCGGTGTACAGGGCCATTTGCATTCAGATACATTTGACCGGAAGGAACTTAAAAGAGCTCTGGATTCACTCGCAGTATTTAACCTGCCGGTCAGGGTAACCGAGTTCAATATGCCGGGACAACGTTCCAAATATCTTAAAGATAAGATCTTTACTATGACACCGGCGGAAGAAGAACAGAATGCAAAAGAACTTGCCGATTATTACAGAATATGTTTCGCCCATCCGGCTGTGGAAGGAATTATCATGTGGGGCTTCTGGGCAGGAGCCAACTGGATACCGGCTTCATCACTTTATAACCGCGACTGGACTATCACCAGGACCGGCGAAGCTTACAAAAACCTGATATTCAAAGAATGGTGGACAAATACTTCAGGAAATGCAGGGAAGAAAGGCATTTTTACTGTTCAGGCTTTCTACGGGAAATACAAAATTACCGTAAATGCAAAATCAATGGAGATCGATCTTTCCAGAGATAAGGGTGAAATTACATTGAATTTCAGAAAGGGATCATGATCTTCATTCTGAAATATTGTACATTTTTTTTGTCTCACAATGTCCCAGGAATTCACTTTCAATAAGATCGCTGCTACTTATTATTGTATAGAACTGACTTAAATAACTTAATATATGCCTCCTGCTCGCAGGAGAAAGAAGTTTTTGATCCCGGATAATGGATCTGAAAACAGGTCTTAACTCCCGGTAGAAATCAAATACTTTTCCGAACTCCTTCTCTGAGTAACACAGACCCTTGAACACTCTTCTGTCGATCAGGAGATTCTCAGGTCCCTGTGGAGGATTTGTATAAGGTGCATTAACAAATCCCGAGAAATCAAAGTCATACGGCACAGCATAAGGCGGGCGGGTACTGTCGGATTGCTGCATAATAATAATATTATGACGGGAAGTAACAAACCAGTCTTTATTTCCTATGAGATACTGAAATACCGAAAGTTTCATAAAATTCTCCCTTTCAAGGGCAAAAGGAGTGAGAAAAAAATCCTTTTCAACCAATCCGTTCCGCTCAGCAGCATGATCTTTATCTTCAAGAAAAAAACTGTACTTTTCAAACAATTCATTACCTGTTGCAGTATCAATGTAAAGTATCTTAACGAGCCTGACTTTGAGACTAAGTTCAGTGACCTGATTGTAAAGCTTATATACAAGGTATTCATCAATCACATCCTCGTCCGACTGGCAGGGAGTTACAAGTTTCAGCTTGTTCTGTCCCTTAAACAGCGAATTCTTCACATCACCCTTCCTGAAATCCAGCAAAAGGGGTGGAAAACTGCAGTTAACCGGATTCTTACGGAAGTTGCCTCTTACAGTAACCACTACGGGAAGTTTTACTTCCGAGCCATCGGGATTATAATAAATAAGCTCACTGTTATGCGGCTCGGGGGCCTCAATACGATCCTTCTGAATTTCCGTGAAATCTGACCTGAGCTCCATCTTCACCACTTCATCAGACCGGAACAAGGTATCAGCATCATCTGCTATCAAAACTGAAAACGGATAAAACAGGAATATCACTACTGATTTCTTTATCAGTTTATAAACTGAACCGGCAGGATGCATCATTTTCTGATAATTTATCGTTAAAATTGTAAAATATCTGTAAAGTTAATCCATTAAAGCTGACAGATGTTGAAACAGTTTAGAAAATATATTTGTTCAGGAAATTGCATCAGAAAGCTGTTTAGCACCGGATGCTGCATCATCTTCATAACCTGTTTTTCCTATGATGCCTCATCTGTTAATAGCGAACCGAAAGACACAGGCCTGACCAATGACGGGCCGTATATCTTTCTTGAGGAGGATATTTTAAGGATCAAATGGATAGAGAACAGCCAGTTAAAGGAAGAAGAACTTACCTGGTCGAATTATGGTGATTTTAAAGATAAGTTCAGCCTCCTGAACAATTTCAATGATCTGCGTTATTCTTTTATTGCTTCCCCGAAATACAGACAATCTTACAGTAAAGCAGACAGCATAGCAGTTATCACAGATATCCATGGTGAATATGACATTTACCTGAATCTGCTGAAGAAAAATGGTATAGTTGATGATAACCTGAACTGGAAATTCGGGAAGGGACATCTTGTTATTCTCGGGGATGTTTTTGACCGGGGAGATAATGTCACGGAAGTTCTGTGGCATCTTTACGGTTTGGAAAGACAGGCGTCCAAAGCCGGCGGAAAGCTTCATCTGTTACTCGGTAACCATGAGCTTATGATTTTGGGAAGGGCAACCAGCTATATCAGCGGAAAATACAGGAATGTTGAAAATATTTCAGGTACCTATTATTGTGATCTGTATTCTGAAAATTCAGTAATTGGCAGCTGGCTCCGCACAAGGCCTGTCATAATCAGTATCAATAATATCCTGTTCGTTCATGCCGGATTGTCAACCGATGTGATCCGCAGGGATATGAAACTTGAAAAGATAAACCGTATCTTTTCAACACAGATAATCGGAAAAGAACCATTATTAATTAAAAAGGAGGAAGCGGCCTCATTTTTGTATGATGAAGATGGCCCTGTCTGGTACAGAGGGTATTTTACCGACAAAAGCTTTTGTGAGAGCCGGATTGATTCCATTCTTAAATTCTTTGAAAAGGATCATATTGTAATAGGGCATACGGTTACAGGGGAGATCATGAGTTTCTTCGGTAACAAGATAATTGCATGTGATGCAGGAATAATGTACAGAAAGCCGGGAGAAATGCTTATTAACGATAAGGGAAGGTTTTACAGATGCACAGCTGACGGAAAAAGGATACCTTTAAACTGAAATATAATAAACCATGAAAAATCACAGGTTCTCTCCATCCAGAAGGAAATTCGTCATGACGGCAGCAACAGCTGCTGCTGCCACACCTTTTCTTATCAGATGTTCATCAGGCGGTAAAACTCCTGGCAGCAAATTAAATCATGCCTGCATTGGTGTGGGCGGAATGGGCTGGCAGGACCTTAATAAATTCAGGGAAGATCCGAATGTGGAGATTGTGGCTATTTGTGACACAGATGCTGATAATCTCAGAAAAGCTTCAGAAGCGCTTCCCGGGGCAAGGACCTATTCCGACTGGCGCGAACTTCTTGAAAAAGAAGAAGACAATATTGACTCGGTCAACGTTACTGTACCTGATCACAACCATTTTATAATAGCCTGGAATTTTATAAGGAAGAAGAAGCACGTTTATTGCCAGAAACCTATGTGCCACGATGTAACTGAGGTCCGGATTCTCACCGAAGCTTCTGTGAAGTACGGGATTATAACCCAGCTTGGGACACAGGTTGCGTCGAGGCCGGGAGATCGTGCTGCAGTGAAGCTTATAAAAGACGGAGCCATCGGTAAGATAAAACATGCATATCTTTGTTCGAACCGGCCGGGAGCTGTTGAGAATTACCGCCTTCCGGGACCAAGACCGGCACAGGGAGAGCCGGTCCCTGCAAACCTGAGCTGGGACCTGTGGCTGGGCACTGCACCCGAACGTCCTTATTCATCAAAAATATACCATCCCGAAAAATGGAGAGCCTGGCAGGATTTTGGTACGGGATGGTCAGGCGACATAGGATGTCATATCTTCGACGCAGTCTGGAAAGGTCTAGGACTAACACCCCCTGTATCTGTTGTGGCGGAAGTACAGGAATCATGGAAGAATTCAGCAGCACGCAGGGCAGACGTATGGCCCCAGGGCGATCATATTACCTGGATGTTCCCGGGAAATGATATGACTGAATCAAAGATCCTTCCGCTCGAGTGGTTCGACGGGGAATTCTATCCTCCTTCTGAGATCATGAATCTTTATTCAGGAAAGGAATATCCGGCAGAATCAGCTATGCTTATCGGAACTGACGGAGCACTGCTTATTCCCCACGGAGGAATGCCTGTTCTGCTTCCTGAAGATAAATTTATAAATTACCAGATACCGCAGTTTGAAGCCGGAAACCATTACCACAGCTTTGTTGTGGCTTGCCTGGGCGGGCCGAAAACAGAATCCCATTTTGCACAAACCGGACCAATGACCGAAGCTATCCTCCTGGGAACAGTCGCAATAAGGGTTCCGGGAACCAGGCTTGACTGGGATGCAGATAAACTGAAGTTCACCAATTTCCCGGAAGCTGAGAAATTTCTCCGCCGTGATTACCGCAAAGGCTGGAAAACGAAAGATTTCTAGAAGTATTTTTATGAAGAATTATAAGATTACCATATGGCTTTTCACTATCCTGAGAATAGTGATCGGATGGCATTTCCTGTACGAAGGGATAGCAAAGCTATTTAATCCGGGCTGGTCTTCGGCAGCCTACCTGATGGAATCTCAATGGCTGTTTTCAGGATTTTTTCACTGGCTCATAAGTAATAATACAACACTGCAGATAGTTGATTTTCTGAATATATGGGGACTAATAATAATCGGCATATGCCTTTTCATTGGCGCATTCACCCGAACAGCAGCCATCTCAGGCGCCCTTTTGCTTATTTTGTATTATGTGGCCAATCCTCCCTTCATGCCATCAACAATCCCATCAGTAAGCCATTTCTATATCATTAACTACAACTTTATTGAGACAGTAGTACTGATAGTAATTGCTGCTTTCCCTCCGGATTATCTTTGGAGCATCCAGAGGCAGCTTATCTTTCTTCATAATAAAAGGAAGGAAAGAAAATTTCCCGTTTCTGATAATATAAAAGTACCATCAGGATATAACAATTCCAGGCGGGAGCTTATAAAGAATCTTGCAGTCCTTCCACTTTTCGGTGGCGCACTGTTCGGAATGGCAAAGAAAAGAGGATGGATCAGCTTTGAAGAAGAAAACCTTGCAGCAAAAACCGATGCTGTCAGCAGCGCTTCACTTACTCTTGGAAATGTACTTTCGGTCAAAGACCTGAAGGGACAGGTACCCGCAGGGAAGATCAAAGACAATATACTTAGCCGGATAATGATAGGTGGCAATCTCATCAGCGGATTTGCACATTCAAGGGACCTAATATATGTTTCTACCTGGCTGAAAAAATATTTTACCGACGAGAAGGTTATAGAAACCTTGTGGATGTGCGAGGCATGTGGCATAAATACAGCGATTTTCCGGTGTGATGAGAATACGATCAGGATACTCGAAAAATACTGGAAGCGTGGAGGTAAGATACAGTGGCTGGCCCAGACATATCCAAAAGGTGAAGACCTGTCAAATATCAAAATGGCAATAGACCATGGTGCAATGGGCGCTTTTGTAATGGGCGGGATTGCTGATCAGGTAGTCAGGGAAAAAAAGATTGACGATCTGCGCAAACCAATAGAGTTTATCAGGAATCAGGGACTGATAGCCGGAACAGCCGCTCACTCAATGGCTGTACTGGAAGCGTGTGTGTCGAATGACATCAGGGTCGATTTCTTCATGAAAACCTTCCACCATCATAATTACTGGTCAGCGACACCTGTTGATCCCGCCAATCCGGAACTGCCCGAAGACGGGCCGGAACATAATATGGCACATGACAATATCTGGTGCATGTCCGACAGAGCTGTTGCTGATTTCTTCAAAAAGAACCAGACACCATGGATAGCCTATAAAGTCTTTGCTGCAGGTGCGATCAAACCCGAGGACGGTCTGCGGCATGCATTCCGCAACGGAGCAGATTTCGCCTGTGTCGGGATGTTCGATTTCCAGGTTGTCGAAAATGCAAATATCGCCTATACAGTACTTAATTCTGATCTTCGCAGGGAAAGGAAGTGGTACGCGTAATAAGTTACTGCGGAAACATTTATCCTACTACAACATACCCCTCTTAACGGTCGGCCTCTCACACTTTCTTCTCCATTTCCCGGATCGGCCTCTACTCCTTTTTCCTGCATCTCCCGTATGGGCCTCTCCCCCTGAATTTCCCCATCTCCCGTATCGGCCTATCCCCCTTTTTCACCTCTCCCGGAGTGAGAGGGGGCCAGTCATCCGCGAAATTTCGGCCCCTCTCCCGCCGGGAGAGAGGTTGGGGTGAGGTCGAACCTTCAGAAATAATGGTCGGGTGAGGTCGAACCTGCAAAAAGGTTGGGTTGAGGCCGCACCCTACCGGAAGATCAATGTCAGAATCAAATACTTTATTATCAGTCCTGAAATTGTAAATATTAAAGCATCTTTAGGACGATGCCTGATCATTCCTGCTGCGAGAGAGATGACAGGAGACGAGAGCGGAGTTACATTAAAAATGAAGATAACAATATTGCCATATTTCCTGATACGATCTTCAGCTTTTACAAATCGTCTTGTACCTATAAGACGGGAAATAACATCCTTACTGAAATAGAGGCCGATAAGATAATCTATCGATTCCGAGGCAATTGCTGTACCGATCGCAACTGCATTAAGCGCAAATATGTTAACCTCACCTGTAAGATAGTAGACAAAAGCAATTTCCACAGGCATGAACAGGAAGAACAGATATCCTGAGAAATTGACAATCGCAAAAGATAACAATCCCTGATCGCGTGATCCGTAATAAATATCGCGGCCGATAGTTAGTGATGCTATAACGGCCGCAGTAACCAGAAGAAGACCGGTAATAATGAACCTTACTATTTCCTTTTTTGTCAACCGCATTTCCGGTTGTTATACTCCACCGAACAGTACAAACATCAATGCAGCCAGTGAAGCGCCCACCATCGGACCTATAACCGGAACCCAGCTGTATCTCCAGTCACTGTCCCTCTTACCATGTATAGGCAATAAAAAGTGCATTATTCTTGGTCCGAGATCACGGGCAGGATTAATTGCATAACCGGTCGGACCGCCGAGAGACAGACCCAGGCCAAGGACAACCAGCGCTACCGGAAGGGCATTAAGGGCACCCAGACCAACATCTGGCTGGGCCATATAAAGAACCGCGAGGGCAAGTATGTATGTCCCGATTATTTCTGTGGCTAAATTATACCAGTAACTTCTGATATTTGGACTGGTGCAAAAAACAGCCATTTTTGCATCGGCATCATCGGTTGCATCAAAATGCTTTTTATAAGCCAGCCATGCAAGTCCTGATCCGAACATAGCTCCAAGGAGCTGGGCTGTAATATACAAAGGCATCAAAGAAGCTGAGAATTTACCCGCCAGGACGAGTGCCAGGGTTACTGCCGGATTGAGATGAGCTCCGCTTTTATCGGCTGCAATGAGCACACCTGTAAATACACCTACAGCCCATCCGAAGGATATCACAATCCATCCGCTGTTATTACCTTTTGTTTTACTAAGTAGTACATTTGAAACAACCCCGCTTCCAAAAACAAGGATCATGGCTGTCCCGAAGAATTCTGCAAAAAACTGATTCATAAAAATTACTATTTATCGTTATTACTAATCAATCATACTACCACCGTCATTGCGAGGAGTGAAGCGACGAAGCAATCCTTCCCGATTATTCCCCGGCAGCCCACGCCTCAGCCGCCCTGACCGCCCTCTTCCACCCTGCAATAAGTCCTTTCGTCTCTTCTCCGCCAATACCCGGATAAAAGATCTGATCAACCTGCCACTGCTGTTTTATCTCTTTCAGCCCGCTCCAGTAGTCAACTGCCAGCCCTGCCAGATATGCAGCACCCAATGCCGTAGTCTCTGTTATTTTCGGTCTGACCACATTTGCCTGAAGGAGATCGGACTGGAACTGCATAAGATTATTATTCACTGTTGCCCCACCGTCAACCCTTAATTCATATATATCTATACCGGAATCTTTCTTCATGGCAAGAAGCACCTCAAGAGTCTGGTATGCAATACTGTCAAGAGCTGCACGGGCAATATGTGCAGCAGTCGAGCCACGCGTAAGACCGGTTATTGTACCCCTCGCATGCTGATTCCAGTATGGGGCACCAAGGCCGGCAAATGCCGGAACAAAATATACTCCTTCACTACCCGGGACTTTTGCGGCCAGTTTTTCAATATCAGCCGACTTATTGATGATCCCCAGACTGTCCCGCAGCCATTGAACAACAGCTCCCCCTATGAAAATACTGCCTTCAAGCGCATAATCTGTCTTCCCGTTGATTTTCCATGCAACAGTGGTAAGAAGCCTGCTTTTTGATTCAATTGGTTTTTCTCCAATGTTCATCATCATAAAGCAACCTGTCCCATAGGTATTTTTTACCATTCCGGGATCCGTACACATCTGCCCGAACAGAGCAGCCTGCTGGTCACCTGCAATTCCTGCTACAGGAACAGAGCTTGCAAACTGACCCGATGTTTCACCATATACCTCACTGGAGGACCTTACTTCTGGAAGAATATTTGCCGGAATATTCATAAGCTTAAGCAATTCTTCATCCCACTTCAGGGTATGAATATTGAAAAGCATTGTCCGGGATGCATTTGAAACATCAGTAATATGAAGTTTCCCTCTGGTAAGGTTCCAGACCAGCCAGGAATCCACTGTACCAAAAGCCAGTTCCCCTTTTTCAGCCATCACCCTTGCCCCCCTGACATTGTCAAGTATCCATTTTACTTTTGTTGCTGAAAAATATGCATCAATTATAAGACCTGTCTTTTCAAGGATTGTCCGGCTGTGTCCTTCATTTTTTAACTGATCGCAATAGCCTGCAGTCCTTCTGTCCTGCCATACTATTGCATTATATACAGGTTTCCCGGTTTTCCGGTTCCATACCACAGTTGTTTCACGCTGGTTTGTAATGCCGATTGCAGAAATATCTTTGCTGTCGATCCCGGCTTTTGTTATAGCTTCCATAGCTACACCGGCCTGGGTCGACCATATCTCCTCGGGATCATGCTCTACCATGCCCGGACTTGGGAAAAACTGAGTAAACTCCTTTTGCGCTACGGCCACCGGAAGTCC
The DNA here is from genome assembly GCA_964410385.1 of uncultured Rikenellaceae bacterium. Classification (GTDB taxonomy): domain Bacteria; phylum Bacteroidota; class Bacteroidia; order Bacteroidales; family VadinHA17; genus LD21. Next base: position 15,329 of record CAYPHL010000070.1, read on the forward strand.
GCTATGGTCAAATACTATCGCCCTCGAGCTTGTTGTACCCTGATCAAGGGCAAGAATGAATTTTTTCATCAGTATATTTTATAAATAATTCAACAATAATTTATTATAGTCTGCTACCTGTTCTTCTGCCCATTTCCCGTCAGTTTTAAATTCACGGGCCATTATCTCCGCCACCTCCGGGGCAATCGCTGAGCTGGCTCTGGCGTCAAGGACCATGGCCCGTGTCCTGCGTGCAAGAACATCCTCGAGTTTCCTCGGCATTTCATTACGGCAGATCCAGATTATTTCCGCCTTTGTATATGGCAGCCGGACATCAAGCTGTTTACCCAAACCGGGATCTTCAGCGATCATATTTTCAATTTCAGCTGCCCCGTTGCCGTATATTCTCAGACGCTCCGACTTCAACTTTAATCCGTCCGGGTAAAAACTATATGTTTTTGTAACACATTTCTTAACTTCAATAAGCCCTGCCCTTATACCTTTATCAATTGTCTCCTCTGCCATCCTTCTGTAGGAGGTCCATTTCCCTCCGGTAATTGAAAGAAGTCCTGAAGAGGATATCTTAATCTTATGCCTTCGTGAAACTTCCCTGGTAGCCCCTGTATTATCCGGATCGGCTGCAAGGGGCCTTAATCCCGCATAAATACAGAGTGCATCAGAACGGGTTGGTTTTTTTGTCAGATAGTTAGCGGCAGTATTAAGAATGAAATTTACTTCTTCCTCCAGAGCCTTAGGCTCATTTGTGATATCATCAAGAGGTGTGTCAGTGGTTCCTACAACAACCTTATCATACCATGGAATGGCAAACAGCACCCTTCCGTCATCTGTCCTGGGGATCATAATGGCTGAATTGCCTGCAAGAAATGATTTGTCAAGGACTATATGCACTCCCTGACTGGGTCTTATTGTGGGTCTTGATGACGGATCATCCATTCTGTGGATCGCATCGGTAAATACACCTGAGGCATTGATCACCAGTAAGGAACGGATCTGATATTCATTACCCGTTTCCCTGTCAGTAGCTTTAACACCGGAAATCTTACCTTTATCATCTTTAAGAAATCCGGTCACTTCAAAATAATTCAACGCAATCCCTCCCCGTCTGACACATTCCAATGCCATTGTAATCGCCATCCGCGAGTCATCAAACTGGCCGTCGTGATATATAATCCCCCCTTTTAGTCCTCCGGCTTTAAGCAGAGGAAGGCGCTTCAATGTTTTATCGCGGTTAATAAAATATGATTTCCCAAGGCTCAGCTTTCCCGACAGCAGGTCGTAAAACTTCAGTCCGACAGTATAAAGTATTACATCCCATAATGAATAAGCGGGGATTACGAACTCCTGGTTTTTCGTAAGATGGGAAGCATTTTTAAGCATCATTCCTCTTTCCTTCAGGGCTTCGGCAACAAGTAATATATCACCCTGCGCAAGGTATCTCACTCCTCCATGTACAAGTTTTGTACTTCGTGATGAGGTACCTTTTGCGAAATCCGACATTTCAAGAAGGATTGTTTTATAACCTCTTGTCACCGCATCAACGGCTATCCCCAGGCCTGTAGCTCCGCCACCGATAACGAGAATGTCCCATATTTTGTCTTTGCTAAGATTTAAGTCAGCGACCTGACTGTCGTGATTCATACAGGGTAGAATTAGATTTGAAAATTAATAGAACTTCAGACAAGCCGGCCCCTTCATCATTATGCTGTCAACCGGGCCTTCGGGTATTCCGGTCTTACTGTTAATCCTGAATACTGCAATGTTATCTGATCTCTGATTGCCTGCAAGAAGAAAATTGCCGGCGGGATCAATAACAAAATTCCTTGGCCAGTCGCCACCGCACGAACTGTGTCCGGCCAGACTTAACATCCCGTCACTGCCGGTTTTATAAACAACTATTGAATTCTCACCCCTGTTTGAACCGTAGAGATATTCCCCGTTTTTACCAAAATGTATGTCTGCACAATAATTTTTCTCAACCTCTTTGAAACCTCTTGTTGAAAGTGTCTGGATCAGCTTTAGTCCTGTTTGCGGATCATTGTTGAATGTCATCATTGTAGAACCTAGTTCATTAATAAGATACATTTCAGATCCGTCATGACTGAAAGTAAAATGCCGTGGTCCGGAACCTTCAGGTACCGGGATAATTCCGTTTTCAAGCTGTATAAGTTTCCCGTTAACTTTATCAAAATTATAAATAACTACCCTGTTTAGTCCCAGATCACTGACAAATATATGTTTTCCCTTAGGATCGCTTAATATCATATGAGCATGGGAAGCATTGGGTTTTTCAGGATTATATACAATTGAATCTGTTACAGATTCCGGGATCCCGAATTTATCCAGTCTGATAACAGCTACCGAACCCCTGGGATAATTGGCAATGAAAAGATATCCGCTGTCAGGTGACATTGAGATAAAACATGGTCCACCGTTAGAAACAACCATTTCGTTAAGTTTTTCAAAGGAAGCTTTCACCGGGTCGTACTTCAGGGTTGTCAGACCTCCTCCCTGACTGCCTTTGAATTGCATTACCTCATTGGCAGCATATAACAGATCATTCCGCGAGGAAAAGCAGAAATACGACGGATTCGGACCGGCATCTGATTGTGATAATAGTTTAAGCTTCCCGGTCCGTTTATCAAACTCATAAACATTTAATCCTTTTTCATCATCTTTTGTGAATCCTCCTGCAAAAAGCCTTGGATTTTCCCCGCAACTGGTTGTTGCAATTCCCATCATCATAAAAAATGAAATTAATAATGTGGTTTTTTTCATCACTTTAAAATGTTAAAATATGTGAATACGGCCATTAAAATGTCCGTTTATCAAGAAATCCAAATATACTTATAAATAATTTTAATAGATTTGTTACATGCCCATTAAAAAAGTCAATTCTTATAAAACATTAGAAATGAAGAACTCTGTTCTATTTTCATTGGTTCTGTTGTTGATTTTTTCAACCGGCTGTCCGTCCGGGCAAAAAAAGACAACCAGCGGGGAAACTAATGAGCTTCTTATAATTGATGCTCCTCCGCTGACTTCACTTAACTTTGATATTACAACAGGAGGTTTACCTGTTGTTCCCGGACTGGAGACCTATACTGTTTTCCGTTCCGACAGGGAGCACCCCGAAAAAGCCGAAGGTTACGGATATACATATCATCATCATCCTGATATAGCAGTATGGAGAGGCCGTATGTATGTTGGCTGGAACTCCTGTGAAGTTGATGAAGATACCTGGCCTTCAAGGGAACTGATCAGTTCATCAGCTGATGGTAAGGTCTGGACAAAACCTGTCGAGATGTTCCCCCAGGGTGTTTCAACACCAATAAGAATGTATTTCTTCCTGGCACCGAATGGCAGGATGCTTATTATAGCCGGATTGCGGACAAACCACGACAAGCTGAGTGAACGCAGGAAAAACGCTGTTGTTGTACGCGAACTCAAATCCAATCATTCATTTGGAGAAGTATTTACACTGAGACGGCCGCCTGAAGAAGTACCAGCCATACCTCCTTTTTATACTACCGCAGCAGATAAAGGATTTGTACAGGCCTGTAATCAGCTTCTGTCGGATCACCTTTTTCTGCTTCAGCAGGATTACGGGAATCTTCTCGATCCTGAAAACAGGATGAAGTGGAACGATCCGCAAAACTGGGAAGGAGATTCCCTGGCTAAGCAAAGTGCCGGAAACTTCGGTAAGGCAATGTGTTTCTTTGAACGGAAAGATGGAGCCATAGTGGGTATCGGTAAAAACCGGTGGGTTACAATATCTTATGATAAAGGAATGACATGGGTACACCCGGAGAAACCCGGGACCCTTATTTCAGGGATGGGTAAGGTATGGGGACAAAGGATCCCTGACGGAAGGTATATTCTTGTATATAATCCGGACCCGTCCAGAAGATGGCCGCTCGCAATATTAACAAGTGATGATGGAATTACCTTCCGGAATCCGTATGCTATACATGATGAGCTGCCGGCAAGGCGATATGCAGGCCTCCATAAAGATTCCGGAGCAAGCTACCACCGCGGATTATCAAAATGGAATAATGACGGAAGCTTTAAGGATGATGCCCTCTGGCTTGTTTACACCCTGAACAAGGAAGATATCCGTGTTGTACGGATACCGGTTCCCTGATAAAATTGTATGCAGGTCATGCCATGGCATGCCACTACCTATTATTAACCAAATCAATTTGCCTATGAAACAAACCGGAACCTGATCGTGGCACATTTAATGTGATCACGATGGCACAATTTTAATTTAAACAATTTTTAGGGAATTATATTCCGTAGATTATTGTTTAATCACCTAATTATAAATCAATTAACCATGAAGAAAATCAACTATGCAAATAAACATGTATGCTCTGAGGATATGAAAAAACACACCTTCAGGAGCGTCATAATTGCAGTCCTTCTTTTTATTTATGGGGCTGCCATTAATCCCGGCCTTTTTGCCGCAGACAACGGAATATTATCTGAGCAGCGGCAGGTGACCGGCAGAATAACAGATGCTGCCAGCGGGCAGGCTATGCCCGGTGTAAATATCCAGGTAAAAGGTACCACACTGGGTGCCATTTCGGATATTGACGGCAGATATACCTTGTCGGTACCGGATGCAAATGCAACACTGGTGTTTTCATTTATTGGTTACGTAACACAGGAAGTCGCACTCGGAGGAAGAACCGGACTTGATATTGCTCTCACCGAAGAGTTAACCAGGCTTGAGGAGGTTGTCGTTGTAGGATATGGAACTCAGAAAACAGCCACAATAACCGGTGCTATCAGTGCTGTCAAGGCAGAAAGTCTTAAGGCTTCATCCACTATAAATTTTACAAATACTTTTGCCGGAAGGTTACCCGGGCTTGTAGTAGTTACAAGATCCGGTGAACCAGGGAACGACAATTCAACAATGAGGATAAGGGGTCTTAATACCCTGGGTGATAACTCACCACTTATTGTAATAGACGGAATTGCTAACCGGAGTATGCAACGTTTAAATCCCGACGATATTGAAAGTGTCACTGTTCTGAAGGATGCATCAGCAGCCATTTATGGTGCCCAGGCTGCAAACGGAGTCATCCTTATAACAACCAAAAGAGGATCTTTAGGAAAGCCGCAGATCAATATCACAGCAAACCAGGGCTGGGCAATGCCAACGGTCATACCTGAAATGTGCGATGCCGGAACTTATGCCACATTGCTCAACGAAATAGATGTATATGCCGGTAAAAGTCCGCGATATACTCAGGAACAGATAGACAAATATGCCTCAGGTGCAGATCCCTGGTCATTTCCCAACACCAATTGGTTTGATGCTACTTTCAAATCAGCAGCCCTGCAGCAGGCAGGAAATATGTCAGTAAGCGGAGGCACTGACAACATGAAGTATTTCGTATCACTCGGTGGTAATTACCAGGATGCTATCTATAAGAACAGTGCAACAAAATATTCCCAGGTAACATTCAGAAGCAATATTGACGGCAAAATATCAAAGAACATAAGCCTGAGCTTCGATGTTTCAGGCCGTCAGGAGAACAGGAATTATCCCACCCGTTCAGCCAGTGCAATTTTCGCAATGCTGATGAGGGGTTATCCTACATCAGTCGCATACTGGCCGACAGGTGAAAACGGTCCGGATATCGAGTACGGGAACAATCCTGTTGTAGTAACTACAAACCAGACCGGGTATGATAAAACAAAGAATTATATCTTCGAATCACTGCTGAAACTGAATATTACTATCCCCTGGATAGAAGGATTGTCTCTCACAGGGAATGCTTCTGTGGATAAATCTATCGGAAACGGGAAGCTATGGGAAAAGCCCTGGTATCTATACAGTTGGGACGGGGTTACTTATGATGAAGGAAATCAGCCTGTCCTTGTAAGAGGTAAAAAAGGTTTCTCAACACCTCAGCTCACCCAGGAATTTTCAGACCGCAGACTGATAACATTGAACGCTCTGCTGAACTATGAAAGATCATTCAATAATGTTCATGACTTCAGGTTCCTGATCGGTACTGAAAGGATTTCTGGTGAATCAATGGAATTTGAAGCCTTCAGGAAATATTTCGCATCAACAGCCATTGATGAACTTTTTGCAGGAGGTGATGCTGAAAAAAACAATACCGGATCGGCAAGCATAAGTGCAAGACTTAATTATTTCGGACGTATCAATTACGCTTTCATGCAGAAATACCTTGCAGAGTTTGTTTGGAGATATGATGGTTCTTACATTTTCCCCCAGGACAAAAGATTCGGTTTCTTCCCTGGTATTTCCCTCGGATGGCGTATATCGGAAGAAGATTTCTGGAAAAACAACCTTGCCATTTTCAACTATTTTAAACTGCGTGGTTCATGGGGTCAGACCGGTAATGACCGTATTAACACTTACCAGTACCTTGCAAGCTACGGGTATAATAGTTCAACAAGCGGGGTTTACACATTTAATAATTCGGTAGAGAATAAAATCCTCAGTGAGTTACGAATACCAAATCCGAATGTAACCTGGGAGGTTGCCAATCAGTCAAATATTGGCTTTGATGCTCAGATGTTCAAAGGAAGATTGAATTTCTCGGCCGAATATTTTTACAACCTGCGTACAAACATTCTCACCTATCGTAATGCTTCCGTTCCTGCATCAACCGGACTGACATTACCGCGTGAAAACATCGGAGAAGTTGTAAACCAGGGATTTGAGTTCACAGTCGGATACAACAGCTCATGGGCAGGTTTTACATATGATGTATCCCTGAACAGCGGATTTCAGAAGAACAGGATAAAATTCTGGGATGAAACTCCGGGCATTCCTGATTACCAGCAATCAACAGGTCACCCGATGAACTCATCACTTTATTACCAGGCTATAGGAGTTTTTAAAGATCAGGCAGCAGTTGACGCCTACCCTCACTGGGCAGGAGCAAGAGCAGGTGATATTATTTTCGAAGATGTCAATGATGATAAGAAAATTGACGGCCTCGACAGAAAGATGAATTACAAAACCGATATGCCCACATTCACTGGTGGCATGAATATCAATCTCGGTTATAAGAATTTCTATTCTGCAATCTTCTTCCAGTGGGCTACAGGCGCTGTTGTCAACAGGTATTATGAAATGCAGGGTGAAGCCGGTAATTTCCTCCTTTCCGATGCTAATGGCAGGTGGACAGAATCCAACCAGGTCACAAATAAACCAAGGACCTGGAACCGTTATGGGGAATACTGGAGAGATAATGAGAACAATACTTACTGGCTTTCAAGCACTGATTATCTGAGACTCAAAAATTTTGAAATAGGTTACAGCCTTCCTG
>CAYPHL010000071.1:0-1290 GCA_964410385.1 uncultured Rikenellaceae bacterium
ACAATAAATTTCTATAAAAATTTTGCCGCTTCATTTGTATCAGGATGGAACTGGTTCTCTGTAAATACCCTTCATGAAAATATGTCGCTGAACAATATCCTGGCTACAGGTTTTACAGATGGAGACTATATTAAAAACCAGACATCTTTTGCTTTCTACTCATCCGCTGACGGGTGGCAGGGTTCATTTAGCACAATCGATCCCAATGATCTTTATATTGTAAGGGTTCAGAATGCTGCAGCTATAGATTTCTGCGGTACACCGGTAAATGTAAATGCGACACCCATACCTGTGGTAACAGGATGGAACTGGGTAGGCTATCTTCCGGGATTTTCTTTACCAATAAGTGATGCCCTCGGATCATTGACTATAGCGACAGGGGACTATATTAAGAACCAGACAGGTTATGCCGAATATTATGACAATGTATGGTTTGGTTCACTCCTGAGCCTGAATCCCGGTGAAGGTTATATGATGAGGCTGACAAACACAGGGGAACTTATCTTTCCGGATTCTCCTGCCAAAAATTCACAGCAATCTGACATCTTACCTGTGGATAATTCTTTTTCTCCACATAAATATGAATTCAACGGATCTGTAACGGCTGAATTAAACCTGGCCGGCATTACTGAATTGTCTGAAAAAGATATTTTATACGCATATGCAGATGATGAGATACGCGGACTTACACATGGTATGTTCCTGAAATCAAAGGATTCATTTATTTTCCCTCTGATGATCCACAGTAATAAACCGGATGGGGAAACGATCAGTTTCAGATATTATAATTCTGAACAAAACAAATATTATACATGTCTGGAAAATATTCCTTTTAAAACTGACATGATAATTTCTAATCCTTTTAAGCCCTTCATGATAAATGTGATATCCGAAAATAAATCAACGGTCAATGATGCTTCTCCCGATCTGCAGTTCCTGGTGTACCCCAATCCCGTTGAAAGTTCACTGAATATCGAATTTAAAATTACTGAGATCTCGGATGTCAGACTGACAATTTCGGATCAGTATGGAAAAACTATTAAAGTTCTGCTTGATCAGGAACTGGGTCCTGATAATTATTCTATCCAATGGATATGTAATGAAGAGCCGGCCGGTGTATATTTCATCCGGCTTCAGACAGGGGACAGGTACATGGTTCAGAAAGTAGTACGGGTACCATAATAACTTGTGATTATCAGTCTGAAGATAAAAATGAAAGACAGTAGCGGAATCAGATTTGTTTTAATACTGTTTTTAGCTGCATCTTATCTGGTTACGCAATCTTCCTGG
>CAYPHL010000071.1:1390-22430 GCA_964410385.1 uncultured Rikenellaceae bacterium
ATTTGTTTTAATACTGTTTTTAGCTGCATCTTATCTGGTTACGCAATCTTCCTGGAAGACAGCTAAATCCGGAATACTTTCTTTTTACCAGGATAATAAGGCTCCCGGTTTATCGGAAATAGAGACAACACGCTTGCAATATACTGAAGGTGAGGCACCAAAGACAATAACCCTCAAAATAAAAGTAACAGACCAGGATGATGTAAATTTAAAGTCTGCTACTGTAGCTATATCCGGAAGTTATCAGAGCGGGGCGGATATTCTTTCTTTCACCAGTAACAACGGGATAACAGGCACATGGGATGATGTCACAGGGATACTGACCCTTAGCGGAACCTCATCAGTAGCCAATTATCAGGCAGCATTGCGCAGTATCAGGTATTTTAACTCAGGCGACAATCCGTCAACGCTACTCCGGACGGTATCATTCACAGTGAATGACGGACATCTGAATAGCAACACTCTGACAAGATCCATTACTGTTACGGCAGTTAATGATATTCCTGTCGTGTATGGTATTGAGACGGCTCCATTACAATACACAGAGAATGATGAAGCTGCCGTAATAACTGGTTCGCTGATGATAACAGATCCGGATGATGTAAATATTGAATCAGCAGTTATCAGAATATCAGATAATTATAAGATAGGGCAGGATATCCTGGCATTTTCTGACGGAAATGGTATAAAGGGAAGCTGGAGCAGCCTGACCGGGATACTTACTCTTACCGGAACATCATCCTTAATTAATTACCGTGAAGCGTTGCGTAGTGTAACTTATCAGAACAATAGTGATACACCTTCAACTCAGACACGGGAAGTATCATTTATAGTTAATGACGGAAATGCTTTAAGCAGGGCAGTAATCCGGGAGATAACTTTAATTGCAGTCAATGATGTGCCGGTTCTGGGTGAAATAGAGGTAACACCGTTAGTGTATACAGAAAATGAAGCAGCTAAAGCAATTACCGCTACAATTAGGGCCACAGATGCAGATGATTTAAATTTAGAGTCGGCAGTCGTTTCAATATCACTTAATTATCAGAGCGGCGGAGATATCCTTTCATTCACAAATGCAAACGGGATATCAGGTACATGGAACAGCGGATCGGGAATAATGAATCTTACAGGGAAATCTTCTGTAGCCAATTATCAGGCAGCATTACGGAGAATAACCTACCGGAACACCTCGGGTAATATGTCGGTGCTGACGCGTACCGTCTCGGTCACGGTGAATGACGGAAAAGCATCCGCCACGACTGTTGAAAGACAAATAGTCTTCAAAACACTGAATGATCCCCCGATGGCTGTATCAGTTAACTTAAACGGAATTAAGCAAACTGGCTGTGAGTTAACCGGGACTTATGTTTATGTTGATAAGGAAGGTGATCCCGAGGGAGCCAGTACATTCAGGTGGTACAGGGCAGATGACAACGTTGGGACCGGTGAAGTTATTATTCCGGATGCAACAGCTAAAACCTATACTTTAGCTGCTGCTGATGCAGGAAAATTTATCAGTTTCGAAGTTACACCGGCAGCCACAAGTGGCAGCACTCCGGGCATTGCTGTTAAAAGCGAAAGAAACCTTGTGGTTACATATCCTGAAGGATGGAAAATTAATCCTTCCGATTTTATTTATAATGGTCTGGTCACCGCACAAGTATTTATTGAAGGTATAGCTGTAGAATCCGGATTCCTTGCAGCTTTTAGCGGGGAAGAATGCAGGGGTATTGCCGTACCGGTATATTATAATCCTTCCGGCCACTATGTATTTGAACTCAAATGCTACAGCAATATGCTGACAGGAGATGTTATGACTTTCCGGTATTATAGTATAAAGGAGGATAGCATTTATAATCTGGACCGGTCAGTCGATTTTGAACCGGATATAAATGCAGGCACTGTCGGATTTCCCTTCAAAATGAATAACGGGACACTCTATACTTTTTCCTTTCAGAAAGGGTGGAACTGGTTTTCGGTTAACACTCTCCTCGATAATATGACTTTGAATTTTATCCTTTCCTCAGCAAATACAAATGGTGATTACATAAAGGACCAGTCAAATTCTTCAACATATTATTCAGGATATGGATGGTTTGGCTCACTAATCGGGATTAAACCGGATAAACTTTATAAGATAAACGTACAGAATGGTACCATTGCAGAGTTCACCGGAAGACCTGTGGATGTATACACAAGTGACATTCCGGTTGTATCAGGATGGAACTGGATTGGCTATATGCCTCAGAAGTCCATGCCAGCGGGCACTGCACTGTCATCGCTATCCCTGGCAGATCTGGATTATCTCAAGAGTCAGAGGAACTCAGCCACATATTATTCCGGTTACGGATGGTTTGGGTCTCTGACTTCAATGGAGCCGGGTGTGGGTTATATGCTCAGATTAGCTAATTCCGGAACTCTTGTATATCCTGATCCCGGAAAAAGCGGCAGTGAATCATTACTGCAGTATAATGAACCTTTATTTAATCCTGCAGATTTTGAGTTCAACGGAGAGATAATGGCAACAGTACTGATAGATGGAATAATGAAAGGTTCTGAAGAAGACAGGCTGTATGCTTTTGTAAATGATGAGATCCGGGGAATAACCCGGGGACTCTATTTTGGTGCAAAAGACGTGTGGGTATATTCTCTTTTAATTTATAGTAATCAGCCACAGGGTGAAATTGTCACATTCAAATATTTTGATGCCGAAAAGAATGAATACTATATATGCAGTGAGACTATAACTTTCAGTAATGACATGATAATTGGTAATGCATTAAATCCAGTCAGGTTAAATTTTAGCAGCCCTGATTCAAATGCATTGGAATCAAGTGGCAGGAGTATCGAAATGTTCACATATCCTAATCCTTTTGAGCGCAGTATCAATATTGAATATAAAATTCCTGAATCATCTCATGTAAATATTTCCGTGTGTGATACATACGGAAATCCTGTGTGTATGCTTCTTGATAAAGACCTTGAATCCGGACATTATTTGATTAAATGGGTTTCCGGTTCGGAACCCGGAGGGATATATTTTATAAGGTTGCTGGCCGGATACAAACTTAAGGTTCATAAAGTAATTCTTATGCCGTAAATATTGTGAAAAATATGAAGTTAAAACTGTTAATAGCAAATCTGAGAAGGATATGGCTGATCCTGATACTTGTTCTTGTTTCAGATTATGTTATCGGCCAGGCCCCCGGATGGTCAGTTAATCCGTCAGATTTTGAGTTTAACGGAAGCGTTACAGCAATTGTAAATCTTGGTCCTGCTCTGGTAACATCAGGGACGCTGGCTGCTTTTGTCGGTGAAGAGTGCCGTGGTGTGATAGGCGGATCTCTGATCAGCGGCAGGGCTGTGTTCTTCCTTATGTGCTATAGTGATCTGGCCAGTGGCGAGACTCTTCATTTCAGGTATTATGATCCCATAGGAGATGATGTATATGATGTAAATGAAACAATCCCGTTTACATCCAATATGGTTGTCGGGACCTACGCATCACCTTACCAGATGCATATTACTCTCAACACCGCACCGGTCGTCGGTGATATTCCCGGACAGACGGTTGCTGAAGGAGAAAGTTTTGCTACTGTGGATCTTAACAGTTACGTAACCGATACGGAAAGTCCTGATCAGGATATTGACTGGACATATTCAGGGCAGGGTAGTCTGAATGTTTCAATAACAGGAGGTATAGCTACGATAGGGATACCAGATGACGACTGGAATGGCAGTTCTACAATCACTTTCACGGCTACCGATCCGGGATTATTATCAGACAGCGACGATGCTACATTTACGGTTTTGGCAGTCAATGATCCGCCTACATTTTCTATGTTGGGGAACCAGACAGTTAATGAAGATGCGGGTCCTCAATCAACAGATAACTTTGCAACAAATCTTGATGACGGGGATCCTGAGCTCAGCCAGACTCTGACATTCACAGTTACAAACAGTAATAATTCCCTTTTCTCAGTTCAGCCTTCTATCTCAGCTGCTGGTACCTTGTCATACACTCCCGCCGCAAATGCCTCCGGAGCGGCCACTGTTTCAGTCACCCTGAATGACAGCGGTGGCGGATCATCTTCAACTCAGACATTTATAATAACTGTCACCGCTGTAAACGACGGACCGGTTGTCGGAGATATTCCCAGTCAGGAAATAGCAGAGGGAGGATCATTCGCTACTATTGATCTGGATGATTATGTTAATGATGTTGATGATACTGATGCTGAGATTACCTGGACAGCTTCAGCAAGTTCTGTACTCACAGTTACAATATTAAACCGTGTGGCCACAATTGCTGTAGTAAATTCTGAGTGGTCCGGTTCCGAGACTATAACCTTCCGGGCAACTGATCCGGATAACCTGTATGCTGAGGATGGAGCGACTTTTACTGTTACAGCTGTAAACGATTCCCCTGTTGTAAGCGGAATACCTGATCAGCCGATACTTGAAGGTGCTTTGTTTGCTCAGATAAATCTCGATGATTATGTTTCTGATGCCGATAACACGGCATCACAGATGACGTGGACTGCTACGGGAAATGTACAGTTAAGCGTGACAATTAATAACCGGGTTGCTACAATCGGAATCCCGGATGTTGACTGGAACGGAAGTGAAACGATAACTTTCAGGGCAACCGATCCGGGAAATGCCTGGGACGATGATGCAGCAGTATTTACTGTAACCGCTGTTAATGATGCTCCCTCATTCACGGCAGGAGGGAACCAGACTGTATCAGAGGACGCAGGTGCTCAGAATGTAATTGCCTGGGCAACCTCCATAAGTGCCGGACCGGCAAATGAATCGGCACAAACGATGATTTTCAATGTATCAAACAATAATAATGCTCTGTTCACAGCACAACCGGCAATAAATCCTGCAGGTACTCTCAATTACACACCTGCCGCTAATGCAAACGGTATTGCTACAGTTACAGTATCCCTGAGGGATAGCGGAGGAACTGAAAATGGTGGAGATGATACCAGTGATAACCAAATCTTTACAATTACTGTCACTGCAGTCAACGATGCTCCATCATTTACAAAGGGTGCAGACCAGGCGATGCCGGAGGATTCAGGAGCCCAGACAGTAACTAGCTGGGCGACAAATATAAATGACGGTGATCCTGAGCTTACTCAGGTTCTTACCTTTAATGTATCGAATAGTAATACTTCACTTTTTTCTGTACAACCGGCAATCTCATCATCAGGTACACTGACCTGGACATCTGCTCCAAATGCCTTTGGGACTTCATTAGTAACAGTAACGATAAGTGACGACGGTGACGGTTCAAACCAGAGCTCTGCCCAGACATTCAACATAACAGTAACAGCAGTGAACGATGCACCGGTTGTTGCAGATATTCCGGGACAGACAATACAGGAAGGCCAGAACTTCGCAACTATCAACCTTGATAGTTATATTACGGATGTAGACAATGCACCTGCCACTATTGCCTGGACCTATTCCGGCAATAATGAACTTTCAGTATCTATTGATTCAAGGATAGTTACAATAACTGCTCCATCAGCCGATTGGAGCGGAAGCGAGATAATCACTTTCAGGGCAACTGATGCCGGATTATTATGGGATGAAGATGCCGCAACTTTTACGGTATCTGCCGATAATGATCCACCTATAGTCGGAGATATTCCGGATCAGATAATAGCTGAAGGTTCAGCTTTTACTCCAATACCGCTGGATGATTATGTGTCTGATACGGATAACAGTGATCCGGAAATTGGGTGGACTTACTCAGGTAATGCTCCACTTAATGTATCGATATCAGGCAGGGTAGCATCGATAACAACCCCTGATCCGGATTGGAATGGCTCAGTGACCATCACATTTACTGCAACTGATCCCGGATTGTTGTCAAACAGTAATGCTGCAACCTTCACAGTAACGCCGGTCAATGACCCTCCATCCTTCACTAAAGGAGGAAACCAGACTGTCGCTGAGGATGCGGGAGCCCAAACCGTTTCCGGATGGGCGACCGTAATAAATGACGGTGATCCTGAGGCTGACCAGACACTTACTTTTAATGTCACCAACAACAATAATACGCTTTTCTCGGCGCAGCCCGAGATATCATCAACAGGAACATTGACCTTTACTTCTGCAGTAAATGCCAATGGTCTGGCAACAGTTACAGTTATCCTTGAAGATAACGGAGGAGGACTGTACCAGAGCGCTCCGGAGACATTTACAATTTCAGTAACGGCCGTAAATGATCCTCCCTCATTTACAAAGGGGAATAATCAGACCGTTAATGAGGATTCAGGGGCGCAGTCCATTGATAACTGGGCAACAAATATAACTGATGGGGATCCTGAATTAAGCCAGACTCTCACTTTTAATGTAACCAATGATAATAATGCGTTATTCCTGGTTCAGCCGGCAATCTCATCAACAGGCACTTTAACTTTTACCCCGGCGTCAAATGCCTATGGATCAGCAACAGCAACAGTACGCCTGAGTGACAACGGGGGTGGCACGAATCAAAGTGCACCTGAGACGTTTACAATCACTATTTCACCGGTTAATGATCCACCGGTTGTGACTGATATTCCGGGTCAGACAATCTCAGAGGGTGGATCATTCACAACTATTAACCTCGACGGTTATGTGTCAGACTTGGATAATACTGATGCAGAAATTAACTGGAGCTATTCAGGAAATACTCAGCTTTCAGTTTCAATAGTATCGAGAGTGGCGACCATCACTGCGCCGACAGAATGGAGCGGAATTGAAACAATAACTTTCAGGGCCACTGACCCCGGAACTCTCTGGAGTGAAGATGCTGCAGTATTCACGGTCAATGCGGTTAACGATGCTCCGGTTGTAGCAGATATTCCAAATCAGACAATAGCCGAAGGAGCTTCATTTGCATCAATCCAGCTTGATAATTATGTTTCAGATATTGATAATAACATTAACCAGATGACCTGGACAGTATCGGGAAACAGCAATATATCAGTTACAATCACCGACAGGGTCGCCACTTTTGCCAAAGGTGTTGACTGGTTCGGAGCAGAAACGTTAACATTCAGGGCGACAGATCCGGGCGGACAGTTCGATGAAGATCAGGTAGTACTGACAGTGACCGCAGTAAATGATCCGCCGGTTGTAACTGATATTCCTGACCAGACAATAAACGAGGGTTCAACATTTACGACAATATCACTTGACGACTATGTATCTGATGTTGATAACACGGATGCGCAAATGATTTGGACCAGTTCAGGTAGTTCACAGCTTACAGTATCTATAGTAAGCAGGGTAGCTACTATCACAATACCGAATGTGAACTGGTTCGGAAGTGAAACTATAACCTTTACCGCAAGCGATGGGGCGCTCAGCTCAGGTAACCCTGCAACATTCACTGTAAACAGCGTTAATGATCCTCCTGTAACGACTTCTATACCTGGTCAGTCAGTACCTGAAGGAACCGCGTTCAATACGATTTCCCTCGATAATTATGTTTCGGATGCCGATCATTCCGATGCACAGATAACCTGGTCATCTTCCGGAAACACTAACCTGTCGGTCTCAATTGTTTCAAGAGTTGCAACTATTACACCTTTGTCGTCAGAATGGAATGGAAGCGAGACAATTACCTTCAGGGCAACTGATCCTGACGGCGCATTTGATGAAGAAACAGCAACATTTACTGTAACTCCGGTTAACGATCCTCCTGTTGTAGATGATATTCCCAACCAGTCAATTCCCGAAGGCGGGACGTTTACATCAATTTCACTTGATAATTTTGTATTTGATCCTGACAATGCAGATTCGCAGCTTGCATGGACTTATTCGGGCAATGGCGAACTTATTGTGTCAATAAATTCCAGCCGGATAGCAACCATATCGACACCCAATGCTGACTGGAACGGGGTAAGGACAATAACATTCCGCGCTACAGATCCGGGATCGTTATATGATGAAGATGCCGCGACGTTTACAGTATCTGCCGATAATGATCCGCCCATAGTAGGCAATATACCTGACCAGACGATAGCTGAAGGTGCCACTTTTACTACAATCCCGCTTGATAATTATGTAGCGGATCCGGATAACCTTGATCCGGAAATCAGCTGGACTGTTTCGGGCAATTCGGCTCTAACGGTATCAATAGTGAACCGTGTTGCAACGATCACCATACCAAATATTAACTGGAACGGAAGTGAGACAATAACCTTCAGGGCAACCGATCCGGGATTATTGTCAAATACTGATGCAGCTACCTTCACGGTTACTCCGGTAAATGATCCTCCTGTAGTAACGGATATACCAAATCAGAGTATAGCCGAAGGAGCAACATTTACTACAATAAATCTTGATAATTATGTATCGGATGTAGATGATGCTGATAATCTGCTTACCTGGAGCTATTCCGGGAATACAAATCTGTCTGTTAGCATAACCAACAGGGTGGCTACAATAACTGCACTGAATCCGGAATGGAACGGATCGGAGACCATAACATTTACGGCCAGTGATGACGACGGGGCATCAGACAGTGATCCGGCGACCTTTACAGTAACTGCCGTGAATGATGCACCTGTGGTAACAGATATACCCAATCAGTCAATAACGGAAGGATCATCATTTGTTACGATCATCCTGGATAATTATGTATCGGATGCAGATAATACTGATTCGGAGATTACCTGGACATATTCCGGTAACACACAGCTTGGTGTATCAATTACGGCGAGAGTTGCCACGATAACCATTCCGAATGCCGACTGGAACGGAAGCGAGACAGTAACATTCCGGGCCACGGATCCTGGATCTCTGTGGGATGATGATGCAGCGACTTTTACAGTCACAGGAGTGAATGATGCCCCTGTTATAACAGATATACCGGATCAGACAATAGCAGAAGGTGCCTCATTTACAACAATCAATCTGGATAATTATGTTTCGGATATTGACAATCCGGATGCCGATCTGAGCTGGACCTATTCGGGAAATACTCAGCTTTCTGTATCAATCGTCTCAAGAGTTGCGACAATTACGCCGCCGAATGCCGACTGGAACGGATCAGAAACAATAACTTTCACGGTCAGCGACGGAACATTAACAGCTTCTGATTTTGCAACATTTACCGTGACACCGGTTAATGATGCCCCGGTTGTGACTGATATTCCAAATCAGACAATAGCCGAAGGCACCACATTTACTTCAATTAACCTTGACGGATTTGTTTCTGATGTTGATAATGCCGATGCACAATTGACGTGGACTTTCACAGGGAATACAAACCTTTCAGTTTCAATCACCGACAGGGTTGCAACAATAACAGTCCCCAATGCCGACTGGAACGGAAGCGAAACGATCACTTTCAGGGCTACTGACCAGGGAGGTCTTTTTGATACTGATCCGGCAACCTTCACGGTTACCGGAGTTAATGATGCGCCTGTGGTGAGTGATATACCTGATCAGACAATTGCAGAAGGATCGACATTCACAACTATTACCCTTGATGATTATGTGTCGGATATTGATAACACTGATGCACAGATAATCTGGAGCAGTTCAGGAAGCACTCAGCTTACTGTATCAATTGTCAGCAGGGTAGCTACTATTTCAATACCCAATATCAACTGGTCCGGTAGTGAGACAATAACTTTTACGGCAAGTGATGGTTCGCTGGCCGACAGCGATCCGGCCACTTTTACAGTGTCTGCGGTTAATGATGCACCTGTGGTTGCCGATATACCCAATCAGACAATTGCAGAAGGATCATCATTTGCGACTATTGCACTTGATAATTTTGTCTCGGATGTTGATAATGCCGATTCAGAGATTTCCTGGACATATTCAGGCAATTCACAGCTTACCGTATCAATTTCTTCCAGAGTAGCAACTATCACTGTACCAAATGCCGACTGGAATGGCAGTGAAACGATAACCTTTACAGCAAGTGATGGTGATCTTACGGATAATGATGTTGCCACCTTCACTGTAACTGCCGTCAACGATCCTCCTGTTGTAGATGATATTCCCAACCAGTCAATTCCCGAAGGCGGGACGTTTACATCAATTTCACTTGATAATTTTGTATTTGATCCTGACAATGCAGATTCGCAGCTTGCATGGACTTATTCGGGCAATGGCGAACTTATTGTGTCAATAAATTCCAGCCGGATAGCAACCATATCGACACCCAATGCTGACTGGAACGGGGTAAGGACAATAACATTCCGCGCTACAGATCCGGGATCGTTATATGATGAAGATGCCGCGACGTTTACAGTATCTGCCGATAATGATCCGCCCATAGTAGGCAATATACCTGACCAGACGATAGCTGAAGGTGCCACTTTTACTACAATCCCGCTTGATAATTATGTAGCGGATCCGGATAACCTTGATCCGGAAATCAGCTGGACTGTTTCGGGCAATTCGGCTCTAACGGTATCAATAGTGAACCGTGTTGCAACGATCACCATACCAAATATTAACTGGAACGGAAGTGAGACAATAACCTTCAGGGCAACCGATCCGGGATTATTGTCAAATACTGATGCAGCTACCTTCACGGTTACTCCGGTAAATGATCCTCCTGTAGTAACGGATATACCAAATCAGAGTATAGCCGAAGGAGCAACATTTACTACAATAAATCTTGATAATTATGTATCGGATGTAGATGATGCTGATAATCTGCTTACCTGGAGCTATTCCGGGAATACAAATCTGTCTGTTAGCATAACCAACAGGGTGGCTACAATAACTGCACTGAATCCGGAATGGAACGGATCGGAGACCATAACATTTACGGCCAGTGATGACGACGGGGCATCAGACAGTGATCCGGCGACCTTTACAGTAACTGCCGTGAATGATGCACCTGTGGTAACAGATATACCCAATCAGTCAATAACGGAAGGATCATCATTTGTTACGATCATCCTGGATAATTATGTATCGGATGCAGATAATACTGATTCGGAGATTACCTGGACATATTCCGGTAACACACAGCTTGGTGTATCAATTACGGCGAGAGTTGCCACGATAACCATTCCGAATGCCGACTGGAACGGAAGCGAGACAGTAACATTCCGGGCCACGGATCCTGGATCTCTGTGGGATGATGATGCAGCGACTTTTACAGTCACAGGAGTGAATGATGCCCCTGTTATAACAGATATACCGGATCAGACAATAGCAGAAGGTGCCTCATTTACAACAATCAATCTGGATAATTATGTTTCGGATATTGACAATCCGGATGCCGATCTGAGCTGGACCTATTCGGGAAATACTCAGCTTTCCGTATCAATAGTTTCAAGAGTGGCGACTATCACTATACCAAATGCCGACTGGAACGGATCGGAGACTATTACATTCACGGTTGGCGATCCTGGAGGCCTTTCTGACAATGATGCCGCAGCATTTACAGTCACAGCAGTAAATGATGCCCCTGTTGTAACAGATATTCCGAATCAGACAATAGCCGAAGGCACTACATTTACCACTATTAATCTGGATGGATATGTTTCGGATCCTGATAATTCAGATGTCCAGATAAACTGGAGCGCTGCCGGTAACAACGAACTTATTGTATCGATAGTTGCCAGAGTTGCTACAATTACCATACCGAATTCTGACTGGAACGGCAGTGAGACTATCACTTTCCGGGCAGCCGATCCGGGAGGATTGTATGATGATGATGCGGCGACCTTTACAGTTACAGGAGTTAATGATGCCCCTGTGGTCAGTGATATACCTGATCAGACAATAGCAGAGGGTTCGGCATTTACGACCATATCGCTGGATGGTTTTGTAACGGATATTGATAATGCAGATAATACTATAGTTTGGACAGCATCCGGCAATACACAGCTTACAGTCTCAATAGTTAACAGGGTAGCCACCATATCACCACCCAATTCTGACTGGAACGGCAGTGAAACGATCACATTCCGTGCAACCGATGCCGGAGGATTATATGATGAGGATGCTGCCACGTTTACAGTAACAGGAGTTAATGATGCGCCTGTAGTTGGAGATATACCGAATCAGACAATAGCGGAAGGATCGTTGTTTGCGACCATAACGCTTGATAATTATGTTACGGATGTTGATCACAGCGACAGCCAGATAAGCTGGACCTGGTCGGGCAATACACAGCTAACGGTATCAATAGTATCGAGAGTAGCGACCATAATGATACCGAATACCGACTGGAACGGGGCAGAGACGATCACCTTTACGGCCACCGACGGGGGAGGTCTTACAGGCAGCAATGCAGCCACATTCACTGTAACTGCGGTAAACGATGCACCGGTTGTGGGAGACATACCGAATCAATCTGTACCGGAGGGCTCTTCATTCACGACAATTACACTTGATAATTATGTGACGGATGTTGATAATATTGATTCACAGATAGCATGGACGTATTCGGGGAATACCCAGCTGACGGTATCGATTGTCAACAGGGTAGCGACAGTAACCGTACCTAATTCGGAGTGGAACGGCAGTGAGACAATAACGTTCCGTGCGACGGATACCGGGGGATTATATGATGAAGACGGAGCGACCTTCACGATATCGGCGGATAATGATCCGCCTGTAGTGACGGATATCCCTGATCAGACGCGGGCTGAAGGGACATTGTTTTCGACAATCAGCCTTGATAATTATGTATCGGATGCAGACAATACTGACGCTCAGATCACATGGACCAGCTCGGGCAGCAGCCAGCTGACGGTATCAATAGTGAACAGGGTGGCAACGATCACTGTACCCGATGTCAACTGGAACGGGAGTGAGACAATAACCTTTACTGCAACTGATCCTGAGGGCTCTTCAAACAGTGATGCCGCTACATTCACGGTAACCCCTGTAAATGATGCACCTGTAGTTGGAGATATACCAAACCAGACAATAGCAGAAGGAGGAACATTTGCGACAATAGCTCTGGATGATTATGTGTCGGATGTGGATAACAGTGATGCCCAGATGACATGGACCTGGACAGGTAACACAAATATAACTGTTTCAATTACTGACAGGGTGGCATCGATTACAACACCGGGACCTGAGTGGAGCGGTGCTGAAACAGTTACATTCAGGGCAACCGATCCGGCAGGATTATTTGCCACGAATGCGGCAGTATTTACTGTTACAGCTGTGAATGATCCGCCTGTTGTAACGGATATACCTGGCCAGACTATAGAAGAGGGATCATCTTTCGTAACCATTCCTCTCGATAATTATGTTTCAGATCCTGACCATACCAATGCACAAATGATCTGGACATATTCCGGCAATTCGCAGCTGACTGTTTCAATTGCTGCAAGAGTAGCAACAATAACCATTCCCAATTCCAACTGGTTTGGTACGGAAACAATAGTATTTACAGCGACTGATCCGGGAAGTTTGTCTGACAGTGATCCTGCTGTCTTTACTGTAACTGCAGAAAATGATGCGCCGGTTGTTACGGATATCCCGGATCAGACTATAGCCGAGGGTGCATCCTTCACAACAATAGCGCTGAATGGTTATGTGTCGGACGTTGACAATAGTGATGCTGAGATCAGCTGGATAGCTTCGGGTAATACCGCCCTGACAGTTTCTGTTTCTTCGGGGATAGCCACTGTAACTGTACCGAATGCTGACTGGAACGGATCAGAAATTATAACCTTCACAGCGACTGATCCGGGAGGTCTTACCGATGATGATCCGGTTACATTTACAGTTACACCGGTCAATGATGCACCGGTAGTGACAGATATCCCGAATCAGACAGTTGCAGAAGGTGCACCCTTTGCAACAATCGATCTGAATAATTTTGTGTCAGATATCGATAACAGCGACCTCCAGATGACCTGGACATATTCCGGGAATACCCAGTTGACGGTATCAATAGTCTCGGGAATTGCTACAATTACCATACCGAATTCTGACTGGAACGGCAGTGAGACTATCACTTTCCGGGCAGCCGATCCGGGAGGATTGTATGATGATGATGCGGCGACCTTTACAGTTACAGGAGTTAATGATGCCCCTGTGGTCAGTGATATACCTGATCAGACAATAGCAGAGGGTTCGGCATTTACGACCATATCGCTGGATGGTTTTGTAACGGATATTGATAATGCAGATAATACTATAGTTTGGACAGCATCCGGCAATACACAGCTTACAGTCTCAATAGTTAACAGGGTAGCCACCATATCACCACCCAATTCTGACTGGAACGGCAGTGAAACGATCACATTCCGTGCAACCGATGCCGGAGGATTATATGATGAGGATGCTGCCACGTTTACAGTAACAGGAGTTAATGATGCGCCTGTAGTTGGAGATATACCGAATCAGACAATAGCGGAAGGATCGTTGTTTGCGACCATAACGCTTGATAATTATGTTACGGATGTTGATCACAGCGACAGCCAGATAAGCTGGACCTGGTCGGGCAATACACAGCTAACGGTATCAATAGTATCGAGAGTAGCGACCATAATGATACCGAATACCGACTGGAACGGGGCAGAGACGATCACCTTTACGGCCACCGACGGGGGAGGTCTTACAGGCAGCAATGCAGCCACATTCACTGTAACTGCGGTAAACGATGCACCGGTTGTGGGAGACATACCGAATCAATCTGTACCGGAGGGCTCTTCATTCACGACAATTACACTTGATAATTATGTGACGGATGTTGATAATATTGATTCACAGATAGCATGGACGTATTCGGGGAATACCCAGCTGACGGTATCGATTGTCAACAGGGTAGCGACAGTAACCGTACCTAATTCGGAGTGGAACGGCAGTGAGACAATAACGTTCCGTGCGACGGATACCGGGGGATTATATGATGAAGACGGAGCGACCTTCACGATATCGGCGGATAATGATCCGCCTGTAGTGACGGATATCCCTGATCAGACGCGGGCTGAAGGGACATTGTTTTCGACAATCAGCCTTGATAATTATGTATCGGATGCAGACAATACTGACGCTCAGATCACATGGACCAGCTCGGGCAGCAGCCAGCTGACGGTATCAATAGTGAACAGGGTGGCAACGATCACTGTACCCGATGTCAACTGGAACGGGAGTGAGACAATAACCTTTACTGCAACTGATCCTGAGGGCTCTTCAAACAGTGATGCCGCTACATTCACGGTAACCCCTGTAAATGATGCACCTGTAGTTGGAGATATACCAAACCAGACAATAGCAGAAGGAGGAACATTTGCGACAATAGCTCTGGATGATTATGTGTCGGATGTGGATAACAGTGATGCCCAGATGACATGGACCTGGACAGGTAACACAAATATAACTGTTTCAGTTACATCCAGAATTGCAACAATTTCACTGTCAAACGCTGACTGGACCGGCAGTGAGACCATAACCTTCAGGGCAACCGATCCCGGATCATTGTTTGATACCGATCCGGCAACCTTTACTGTAACTGCCGTAAATGATGCTCCTGTCCTGGCCGCGATAGAAACCACACCACTTACATATACTGAAAATGCAGCTGCTACAGCAATAACGGGTACGATAACTGTTGCAGATGTTGATGATACAAATATTGAATCAGCTGTTATATCAATATCCGGTAATTACCAGAGCGGTCAGGATATTCTTTCATTTACGAATGCAAACGGAATTACAGGTACCTGGAATTCCGGATCAGGCATTCTGAACCTGACAGGAACAGCCTCGCTGGCAAATTACCAGCTCGCACTAAGAAATGTAAGGTATTTCAATAACAGCGATAATCCTTCCATCCTAGCAAGAACAGTTTCATTTACAGTTAATGACGGAGCCCTTAACAGCGTTTCCGTATCCCGTCAGATCAATATTACAGCTGTAAATGATGCGCCTGTTGCAGGTACAGTGACATTTACGGGAACAATGATCCCCGGGAGCGCCCTGACAGGCAGCTACCTTTACAGTGATGCTGAGGGTGATCCTGAAGGAACCAGCACCTATAGATGGTACAGGGCTGATAATGCCTCGGGGACAAATGAAGTTGCAATAAGCGGCGCGACAGCACGTACATATACTCTCGTTTCTGCCGATGCCGGTAAGTATGTCAGTTTCCAGGTGACACCGGCAGCTTCTTCAGGAACAACACCCGGTGTGCCTGTAAGAAGCACCAGACAGCTTGTAATCAAACTGCCTTCAGGATGGACAGTCAATCCTGTGGATTTTAGTTATTCGGGTACTGTAACTGCATCGGTAACAATTGATGGTACACGACAGCAATCAGGATTCCTTGCCGCCTTTGTTGACGGTGAGTGCAGGGGTATTGCACCGGCATCCCTTTATTCACCTTTAAACAATTATATTTACAGACTTACCTGTTACAGTGATAATCTGTCGGGCGACATAATAACTTTCAAATTTTATGATCCCGTTAAGGATGCTGTTTTTGAAATGGACAGATCGGTAGATTTTGTCCCGAACATGTCTGTTGGTACATCTGCCGATCCTTTCAGGATGAACAACGGTATTCTTTTTGATATGACACTGCCTTCAGGGTGGAGCTGGTTCTCGGTCAATACGGTTCTTGACAATATGTCCCTGAGATTCATCCTGCCAGATGTATCGGGCGGAGATTATATAAAAAGCCAGGTAAGCTCTGCAACTTATTATCCGGGATATGGCTGGTTCGGATCACTCACAACTCTCGATCCGACAGAGCTTTACAAGATAAAGCTTAGTAATGGAGGGATTACATCATTCAGTGGCAGAGCGGTTGATCCGGGTTCAATATCAATACCTCTTTCGGCAGGTTGGAACTGGATCGGGTTCATGCCACAAAGCTCCATGGCTCTTTCAACAGCGCTTTCATCCCTTAAGCTTGTAAACCTCGACTATATTAAGAGTCAGGCCAGTTCATCAACATATTATACAGGCTATGGCTGGTTTGGTTCCCTTACATCAATGTTTCCGCATCAGGGATATATGATCAAAGTAGCCAATTCCGGCCTTCTTAATTATGAAGGAGGCAAAAAGGGCGGACAGATAGCTTCCCGGGCAAACGAACCTCAGTTCGATTACCATCAGTATGAATTTACCGGAACTATGTCAGCAAAGGTTGTACTTGACGGAATTTCAAAGGGTTCACTTCAGGATTCAATATATGCTTATGTAAATAATGAGATCCGTGGTATTGGTTCAGCGAAGTATTTCACTCCTACCCAGACCTGGGTATTTAATATGGTTATTTACAGTAATGTTACTAAAGGAGAAACAGTTACATTCAAATACTATGATGCTGCAAGGAATAAATATTATCCCTGTAATGAGACAATCCCATTTACTTCCGATATGATTATCGGAACAGCACCGGATCCATTTGCATTGCATGCTTCGACGACTTCAGCAGTTGAGGATGAGAATATTATAAGAGAACCGGAAATTAATATCTATCCCAATCCTTTTGAGTATAACCTGAATCTTGATTACAGCCTGTTTAATGCAACTCATGTAAGGATAACAATTTTTGACACATTCGGAAAGTCGGTTCGTATACTTATCGATGAGAAGCAGGAACCCGGCGATTACAGCATAAAATGGGATACTGACCTGCCCTCTGCCGGCACATATTTTATAAAGTTTGAAACCGGACGGAGGCAGAAGATACTGAAAGCTGTATTGATGAGATCCAATTAGTTTTTGAAACCAATAGTATTATGAGGAAATTTTTAACCGAGCTTGTATTTATTATTTGTTCATTATTCATCAGTAATGATCTGGCAGGTCAAGTGCATGGATGGACAGTTACTCCATCTGATTATGAGAATGACTGTGAGGTAAATGCCATAATTATCTGGGGTGCAAAAGAAGTCACTACGGGTACTTTGGGAGCATTTGTCGGTACTACCTGCCGGGGTTATGGTGATGGACTGTTTTTCCCAGTTACAGGAAAGACGATCTTCTCACTAAGGGTTTATAGTAATGTTGTCAGTGGCGAAACATTGACTTTTAAATACTTTGATCCTTCAGATAATTCTTATCATGATATCACAGAAACTGTTGAATTTGTAGACAATACCCAGCAGGGAAATGCAATGGCTCCTCTTACGTTCCATGTCACAGTCTGTGAGCCAGTTACGATCGGGGCACATCCATCTGATAAAAGCATTTGCGAAGATAGCGGGAGTACAGCCTTTTCTGTCATTGCAAATGGCACAGCTCCTTTTGTTTATCAATGGCAGTATCTTAACGGATCGACATGGGAAAATGTAACGGGCGGATCACCGGCAGGTGCGGTTTATACGGGAGTAACAACAGCCACTCTCGGGGTATCGGATATAACATCATCAGGTAGTTATCTATACCGCTGCCAGATCTCAAACTGCAGCAGCACCGGTAATGTAACCTCTGATCCTGCAACACTTACTGTTAATGCCCTACCCGGCAAGCCTTCAGTAATAACATCCGGTTCAACAACCTTCTGTGCCGGAGGAAGCGTTACACTTACATCCGGCGCAGGTACAACATATCTGTGGTCGAACGGAGCTACAACTCAAAGCATTAATGTAACAACTTCAGGAAGTTATACTGTCCGGATCACAAATTCAGCCGGATGCCTGAGTCCTGCTTCAGATCCGGTTGTTGTCACAGTTAATGCCCTGCCACCAGCCCCAACAATAACGGCTTCCGGTCCGGTAACTTTCTGCAACGGAGGAAGCGTAACACTCACATCAAGTGCGGGGACTACTTATTTATGGTCAACCGGTGCAACAACTCAAAGTATAAATGTTACTTCTCCGGGAAACTACACTGTAAGAATTACTAATGCCGCCGGATGTCAGAGTCCTCTTTCAGCGCCAACAGTGGTAACTGTGAATCCTTTGCCCGGAGTAAGTGCAGGAAGTGATGCTTCCATCCCCAATGGAACAAGCACAACATTAAATGGGACAGTGACAGGGTCAGGTCCATTTACCTACAGCTGGACTCCCGCTTCATTGCTTGTGAATGCTGCAGTTGAAGATCCGGTAACAGTGAATCTCACATCGAACACAACATTTACATTTACAGCAACCATAAATTCCACGGGATGCTCAAATTCCGATAATGTTACAATATCCGTTACCGGAGGGGCATTAAATGCAACGCCCTCGGCTACACCGGGAACAGTTTGTGCCGGTGAGACCGTTCAGCTCGATGCAGCGGCAACCGGAGGATCAGGAACATATACATATTCATGGACCTCGGTTCCTGCAGGATTTACTTCAGCGCTGGCAAAACCAACAGCAACACCTGCAGTAAGTACTGTATATTATCTTACTGTAAATGACGGATTCTCAACAATAAACAGACAGGTTACAGTAACAGTCAATCCTTTACCTTCCATACCTACAATTACCCCATCCGGTCCGCTTACCTTCTGTACCGGAGGAAGTGTTACACTCACATCGAGTCCGGCAACAACCTACCTTTGGTCGACAGGAGCAACCACACGCAGTATAAGTGTTTCAACATCGGGAAATTTTTCAGTGCAGGTTACAAATTCAAGCGGATGCGGTAGTCAGGTATCTGAATCTGTTACTGTAACGGTAAATGCTTTACCGCCGGCACCGGCAATCACTGCTTCCGGACCAACAACTATCTGTGCAGGAGGAAGTGTAACCCTTACATCCAGTCCGGGGACCACATATTCATGGTCGACGGGAGCAACAACTCAGAGTATAAATGTTACAACAGCCGGAAGCTACACCGTTAGGATAACGAACTCCAATGGTTGCCAGAGTCCTGTTTCGGCAGCAACTGTTGTAACTGTAAATCCTTTGCCGGTCGTCAGTGCAGGAAGTGATATAAGCATCCCTACAGGGACCAGTACAACATTGAATGGTACAGTAACGGGAACAGGGCCTTTCACTTACAGCTGGACACCCGCTTCACTGCTAGTCAATGCAACAGTTATCGATCCGGTTACAGTTAACCTTACTTCGACAACCACCTTTACCCTGACTGCAACTATTGTAGCTACGGGTTGTTCGGCCTCAGATGCTGTTACCGTAACATTAACAGGCGGGGCGCTTAATGCCAATCCGACAGCTACTCCCGGAAGTGTCTGTGCAGGATCAGATGTACAGCTCGATGCGGGAGCAAGTGGAGGATCAGGGAACTATACTTACAGCTGGACTTCAGTTCCTGCAGGTTTTACATCAACCTTAGCAAGGCCTGTAGTTGCTCCTGAAGTGAACACCACATATACAGTGGTTGTTAATGATGGATTCAATTCAGTCTCCCGTCCGGTAACGGTAACTGTCAATGCTTTACCACCCGATCCGACAATAAGTGCATCCGGTTCGCTGACATTCTGTATAGGTGGAAATGTTACACTCACATCCAGTTCCGCAGCAGGCTATCTTTGGTCGACAGGGGCAACTACCAGAAGTATCACCGTTACCACATCTGGGATTTATACTGTAAGAGTAAGGAATGCTGCGGGATGTCTTAGTGAACCTTCCTTATCGGCAACTGTTAATGTACGGCCTCTCCCTTTACCACCGCTTATCGATTCAATAGGCCATCCTACCTGTACATCTGCTACCGGAATAGTGAGGCTGGCAGGCCTTCCCGAGAACGGTATCTGGACATTAACCCGCTATGCCGGGGGTATCACCACGACCGGAACCGGTACTATAACTACTGTCACGGGCCTCCCGACAGGCACATATAATTTTACTGTCCGGGACGAATCGGGATGCACATCGAATGTATCATCAAATGTTATTATAAATGCACAACCTCCGACGCCATCAGCGCCGGTTGTAAGTACAATAACACATCCGACATATACTGTTCCGACGGGGAGCGTGGTTCTCACAGGACTACCGACTCCGGGAGCATGGCGACTTACCCGTTATCCGGGTGCTGTAATAATTAATGGTTCCGGGAGTTCCAGAACCGTTTCAGGTCTTGAGCCGGGCACATACACATTTACTGTGTCAAATGCAGTTGGCTGTATTTCAGCCTCTTCAGCCAGTGTGCTTATAAATGCCCGGCCAGGACCTCCAACGGT
>CAYPHL010000072.1:0-4207 GCA_964410385.1 uncultured Rikenellaceae bacterium
AGGAAACACTCAGCGGCAGGCTTCTGAAATTCGATCCGGAGAAATTCTGTTTCCCGGATCTCCCGGAAGCTGATAAATTCCTCCACACACAATACAGGGAGGGATGGTCGCTTTAGGCTGAACTATTATTATATATACCCTTTGTGTCCTTTGCGTATGCCTTCGCGCCCTTTGCGGTTGAACAAAAAACTTTTATAACCGCAAAGTTCGCAGAGGTTTACGCAAAGAGCGCAAAGGAATTCAATTATGTGCAGATTTTAGAATTAACAGGTTTCATTTAATTAACCAGGTAATGCAAACGAATGATAAGACAACCAGGAGAGAGTTTATAGCAAAGACAGGCATGGCATCAGCCGGTGTGGCCCTTGGAGCTGCCTCATTACCGGCTTCAGCCTATGAACGTATATCTGGGGCTAATGAAAAGATAAATGTCGGTTTTATCGGTATCGGCAACAGGGGCTCACAGCTTCTTGAAATGTTCATGAAACAACCTGATGTAAACGTAGCTGCTTTCTGTGATACATATGAACCATATATGTTGCGCGACAGGACAAAAGTGCATCCGCGTTTCCTGGAACTGGGAGGCAGGATACCAAAAATGGGAGAGACATTTCCGGCTAAACCTGTATTGTATAAGGATTTCCGGAAACTTCTTGAGAACAAGAATATAGATGCTGTCTGTATAGCAACCCCCGATCACTGGCATGCCATACAAATGATAGGCGCAGTTAAAGCCGGAAAAGATGTGTATGTCGAAAAGCCGCTGACCATTACCCTTCGCGAGGGAAGAGCTATGGTAAATGCTCAGGCAGAAACAAAAAGAGTTGTCGCAGTAGGTCTTAACAGGCGAGGTTCTAAAGTATACCAGAAGCTGTTCAGCGAGATCAGTTCAGGAAAGATCGGGAAAATTTCAGTAGGAATGGCACACAGGATCGACAATATGTTTCCCGATGGTATAGGAAGAATGAAACCCGAAGACCCGCCGGCTGATCTTAACTGGGATATGTGGCTGGGTCCCAGGGCTTACAGACCTTTCCAGTATAATATTCACCCCTATAAGTTCAGATGGTGGAGTGATTATTCCAGCCAGATGGGAAACTGGGGCGTTCATTATATGGATGCTATCCGCTGGATGATGGGAGAAACTGCTCCGGTGGCAATCAGTAATCACGGAGGGAAGTACTTCGTCGATGACGACAGAACCATACCCGATACAATGCAGGTTACATTTGAGTTTAAATCGGGCGCCATTGTGACTTTCTGCACATATGAGGCAAGCAGCGGGAACATGTTCAGGTATGGCGAGCTGGAATTGCGCGGTACTCTGGGAACAGTTAATTCCGATGAAAGGGGCTACCGTATCTATCCGTCAGGCAACGGACAGTTCCAGACATACAAGCATACATTGAAGGCTGAGGAGTTCAACCTGAAAGATATACTTCAATCCGGGGAAAGCATCGGTGACAATGCAGGAAACCTGATAAGGAATTTCCTGGATTGCATTAAATCACGCGAAACACCCTTATGCCCTATTGAAGAGGGTCACAGGTCAACCAGCTTTGCACACCTGGCAAATATCGCACTTGAAGTTAAGGAAAGACTGCAGTGGGATCCGGTGAACGAGAGGTTTACAAATAATGAAAAAGCAAACACTCTTCTTCATTATGATTACCGTTCACCCTGGAAACTATAAACCCCGGGATCTTCAGAGAGTCCTTTGTGCTCTTTGTGTTTACCTTGGTGACCTTTGTGGTTAAAGGATCTAAAAACTTAACCGCAAAGAGCACAAAGTTCACACAAAGGACACAAAGGGAGAAAGGTGGAGTGGTTATTAACAACATCAAACAAAATCTTAACAATGAAACAAAACAGAAGAGAATTCATAACGACAATGGCAGCAGCAGGCGCTGCAATCCCGTTTACTAAATTCCGTTTAACGGATACAATAAATCCCCAGGAGAAAAAGTATCCGGTAAGACTCTTTTCCAAACCAATTGATGCCTTTGATTTCGGCTTTATGTGCGAATGTCTCAACCGTTCAGGTATTGAGGGATTTGACCTGACAGTGCGACCCGGCGGTAAAGTAGTTCCTGAAAAGGTCGAAGACGATCTTCCACGTCTGGCTGCTGAGGCAAAGAAATACAATCTTGTCATAGATATGATGGTGACCGCTATCCTGTCCCCTGATGATCCTTTTGCTGAAAACATTCTTAAAACAGCAGCCTCATCGGGTGTAACACATTACAGGCTCGGATGGGCTGAATACGATAATGAAAAAGGTATTTTGGGAACGCTTCAGGAATACAAACATGCATTGACAGGTATTGCCGGACTTAACAGGAAATATAAGATCCATGGAGGTTATCAGAACCATGCAGGGGCCAGAATTGGCGGTCCTGTATGGGATCTTTATGAACTTCTCAAAGATCTTCCTCCGGAGAATATAGGATGCCAGTACGATGTGAGGCATGCAATGGTTGAAGGTGCAAATTCCTGGGTTCTTGGGATGAAACTGCTTGCACCTTATATCAAGACATTGGCCATAAAGGATTTTACATGGCAGACTGTTAAGGGCAAACCGGCTGCGGTCACTGTACCCATGGGTGAAGGAATGGTTAACTGGGATCTTTATTTTAAAACGCTTATAGAACTGAATATTAAAGCTCCTATGACACTTCATGTGGAATATCCCTTGTTTACAAAAGCTGAGGAGAACTCTCCGCTCGCACGGAAACAGGATATTATTGTGGCAAAATTTAAAAAAGACATGGATTTCCTTAACGGTTATCTGTCAAAGTATGGTTTAGCCTGATAATAATAAAATGACAAACCGGCGGAGATTTATAAAGACCAGCCTTCTGGCTGCCGGAGCGGCAGCTGTTGCTTCACCACTGGAAGCACTGGTGTCTTCATGTACAAATACAGGACAGAAAATGATTACTATCTCAAAGGTCAGTTCCAACTTCGAGAGAGAACCTCTCATCCGTCCTTTCGGGTTCAAGGGCGGGTATATGAAAGAGATCTGGCAAACGGTTTCTTATCTGGAAAGCAACTCGGGCGCTCATTCAATAGGACTTTGCACACAAAGCGTACTCTGGTCTGATGCATCTGTATTTGCTTCTCATTCCGAAAGCGGAGGCAACGCATTAATGTATGCGATGACTGAAAGAGCGATGCAGATTGTCAGTGGTCAGACTTTTACATCACCGGTTGAACTTCTGGATGCTATCTTACCGGAAGTTTACTCATTCGGACAAAAAGTCACCTCAAATCCACAGCTGAGAAAAACATTTGCCCTCAATGCACTTGTCGGACTGGATAATGCTGCATGGCTGCTTTATGCAAAAGAAAATAAGATCAGTACTTTCGACGGATTGATCCCTCCTGCCTACAGGCCGGCACTTTCCAGCAGGCACGATAAGGTGGCAGGGATCCCGCTGATGGCTTATGCAATTCCTATTGAAGAAATAAAAAAAGCAACTGATGACGGCTATTTCTTTATGAAAATCAAGATAGGACAGCTGGGAACCCAGGAAGAGATGCTTGAAAAAGATAAAGAAAGGCTCACTGCAATTCATAAAGCTATCGGGGATGTAAAGACTTCTTATACAAAGAACGGTAAGCTGCCTTATTATTTTGATGCTAACGGCAGATATGAGAAAAAGGAAACCCTGTTGAAACTTCTGGATCATGCAGAGAGCATCGGTGCTTTTGATCAGATTGCCATAATAGAGGAACCCTTTCCCGAGGAGCTTGAAATTAATGTCAGCGATATACCCGTACGACTTGCCTCGGACGAAAGTGCACATACTGTTGAGGATGCCGTTAGACGCATCGAAATGGGATATAAGGCAATAGCATTAAAAGCCATTGCAAAGACCCTGAGTATGACAATGAAAATAGCACAGGCCGCACACGAAAGAGATATTCCGTGTTTTTGCGCGGATCTTACTGTAAATCCCGTCCTGGTGGAATGGAACAAGAATGTAGCTGCAAGACTGGCATCATTCCCTGGAATAGGCAACCTCGGACTGGTTGAGAGCAACGGTCATCAGAATTATCTTAACTGGAATACAATGCTCGGGTATCATCCCCGGAAGGATGCCACATGGGTTACTGTAAAAAGAGGTGTTTACGAACTTGATAAAGAGTTCTATAAGACCGGGGGCGGCATTTTTGACCCGATGCCTCATTACGAAGAAATGTT
>CAYPHL010000072.1:4307-9106 GCA_964410385.1 uncultured Rikenellaceae bacterium
ATCCCAGTCGTCTGTACGGAATGATGAAGCCGGTAGTCCTTCAATATTGAAGAGGTCGCCGATAATAAAATCTTTAAATGCATATCTGACAGCTACCGGTTCCCCGACAAAAGGCGAAAAGAGTGTGATACCTGTTCCGGTAATGAAGGCCTGAGCCGGATAAAAACGTTTATTTGCCCCGGCAAGCTCGAAACAGGTCAGCTCTTTCCCGAAAGAGGTAAGGCCGTTTGGTGCATTATTGAATGTAAGCTTTATCTGAGCACCTTCAATCTTCATTTCGTTCAGTACCGGTCCCTCGCACGGGAATCCTTTCTTACCATATGTTTTAGAGAGTGCAAGATACGCAAGCCTGTCGCCAGCAGCTTTTTTATTTGCCGGGTGTATGCAATCCTTTTCTCCGGTATCCATTATACAGGCCATACCGAAGTTGGCTATTGCAGTTGATGCCTTCAGCTGCGCTTCACGAAGGAAAGCTGAATTAGCTCCCACTGGTCCGTAATCAAAGGGTGCTATCTGAACGTAGTACATCGGAAAATCACCGATATTCCACATAGCCCTCCAGTTAAGCGCAAGTCCTGGCATGAGCTTTTCATATTCCCTGTATTCATTCCTGTTCGATTCTCCCTGGTACCAGATCGCTCCCCTGATTCCATAACCGGCAATTGGATTTATCATTGCGTTATAAAGGACAGTCGGTGTCTGAGGAGAAAGCTTCTCCTGCTGAATGTTCTTGTCGGGAAGCTTAACCCAGTCGAAATTTTTAAATCCGGCTTCGCTGATCCATGGCTCGATCCTGGTTCCTCCCCAGCTTGTATTGATAAGACCCACAGGTATGCCCAGTGATTTATTCAGCATAAGACCGAAGAAATATGCCGTTGCACTGAATTCGCTTACATTCTCAGGTTCGCAAAGTTTCCATGATCCGTCAAAATCATCAAGCGGAGTTAAACTGGTCACTTTGGGAACAGTTATAAGTCTGACCGACGGATTGGATGATGTAACTATGTATTCCAGTGAACCGGTGATGGGTTGATTCCGGTAACCTTTCACAGGCATCTCCATGTTTGACTGACCGGAACATACCCATACTTCGCCTATCATAACATTTTTAAGAACCCTCGTCTTACCTTCGCTGATTGTTATCGAATAGGGTCCTCCGGCAACCGGTGTTGTGACTTTTACCTTCCATTTCCCGTCAGTTCCAGCTTTTGCGGAATAGGATCTTTTGTTCCATGAAGTTGTAACCCTTATGGTTGAATTTGCAGTTGCTGTACCCCAGATTGCTGCTTCGGTTTGTTGCTGCATCACCATGTTATCGCTGAAGATGGCGGGCAGTTTTACCTCAGCTTTTACAAGTGCTGATGTCAATACCAGAAAGACAAGCATCACACCGGTCCTGAAAATAGATGATTTCATAAGTTGTTGTTTTAATAGTTTACAGGTATGTCAGAAAATTATTAATAAGCTAAAATTAACATAAATATATCAACGTATTAAAATACGTATTAAAAAACGTATTTTAATACGTTTTTTATGTAATGGACCGGATCTGGTCCATTACATTATCAGGTTCGAATACTTTCTTCCAGTCTTCCCTGATAAATTCCTGTAATCCTCTCGCCAGGGCTTTATTTGCTGCATCTGAGAATACAGCCCCGGGGAGTTCATCAAAGAGAACAGCAAGCTGAATTCTGAGGTGGCCGAGAAGGAAATCTCTTGCAGCTTCTGCGGGTACGCCCCTGCTTATCACTTCATCGAGCCCCATTCTGATAACATAAACACATGTTGATGCGAGAGTTTCCACAAGTGCTGGCTCAAGCAGTCCCATCTGTTCGACTGTTATCCTGTGAGCCTTTGATACGGGAGCGTAAAATGTACGGGCAAGCTCTTCGCCTTTTTTATAATCTTTTTCAGTGCCCTTCATAAGTGCGCAGACGATTGCCTGTTTAGCTGCGATACCTCCGAAATGGTCATTCATTGCATCCCTGTCGGGTTCCCAGTTGAAGATCGAAGGATGGGTGGGATGTGTAACAAAGTATGAAATATCATCCCTGTTGAATAGTTTTCCTGCAAGAGCTGCAGCCGGATCAAGAGTAATTACAAGCGAACCTTTCTTCATTTTCGGGATAATATCTCCTGAAACCCTTTCCAGCGCAACATCGGGAACGGAAAGAATCACAATATCCGCATCAGGAATACATTCCTCCTCACGGCTGACGCTTACACCTTTCTCTTTAAGTTTGTGGATACCAACAGTGTTTAACTCCAGATATGAGATTTTGTAATTTGATCTGATGAGGTTGCTTGTAAGACGAAGACCCATTTTGCCTCCTGCACCAACTAAAGTGACCTTTGGCATAGTAAGATTTCTTAATTTATTTAAAATCATCGATTCTTATAGTTTTTCCTTGTTCAGCCGACTCATAGCAAGCCCAGATAAGTCTTACGGTTTCAAGGTTATCACTGCCTGTATTCTCCGCTTTACCCGTACCTGTCATATCCCCGAGTATGTTCCTGTTAATGTGAATACCGCTTTCATGGTTTACAATATAATCAGGATCAGCCCAGGTGTATGACGGGAATTTTACTGCTTCCGCGATTGTTCCGTTTTTTGTCGTTGTGCGTATCTCAAATTTCGGGCCAAGATATACAGATCCGTTTTCTCCCTCAGCAAGTATAAAGAGAGTTGAAAACGCATCATTCTCTACTATTGAAGCATAGGAGAGTTCTGTATAAACGGGAATGCCATTCTTCATTTTCAGAAGGGCGACTGCCAGATCTTCACCTTTGATCCCCTTATTTATTGCCCTGGTCTGACACCACAATTCCTCACATTCACCGAACAGAAAACGAATTACATCGAGGACATGAGAACCCATATCGGTGAGTATGAAATGGTCGAGTTCCTTCAGGAAAGGCTGGTTGTCGAATACCGGAAATCCTGACAGGAATGAAACGCGTGCTTTAAAGATCTTTCCTGTTATTCCGGAATCGAGTATCTGTCTGAATCGCCTGACAGGAGCCTGCCAGCGGTAATTTTCATGGATATACAGTTTTGCACCTGCATCGGAACATATTTTTAACATTTTTTTGGCTGTTACAAAATCGGGGGCCATGGGTTTCTGGCATATTATTTTTTTTATACCGTTCCTTACCGCCATTTCAACAAAGTGAGCATGTGTATCTACATCTGTAATTATATCCACAAAGTCAGGCTTCTCGTTCCTGAGAAGTTCTTCTGCGTTATCATACACCTTCGGGATCCCGAAATATTCTGCGATCTTTTCTGCTTTGGATCTTGTGCGGTTATATACCGCAACCAGCTCTGCTCCGTCAATCTCGCTCCAGGCTCCGATCTGGAATTTTGACCAGAAACCGCAACCCAGAACCGCAAATCTGAGTTTTTCCATATTATCGGATTTAGTTATATTAAAATTGTAATCACTTCCCCGGATCTTTAAATCCCCGGGTTGCATCGTCGAGAATCAGGATCCAGTCGTTCCCTCTTCCGTTTGACGGAGGGGTGAATTTCTGAGTACTTTTTCCCGGAAATTTCCCCACTGGCTTCAATTCACCCGTGCGGGGATCATACCAGGAGGCATTAATTTCAGTGCCACCGATCTTGTCCAGGATTATATCTGCACTCCAGCCGGTAGGGAAATACACAAATGCATATCCATCCCCGCGGGTTGCGACAGTAAAATCTGTTTCCGGAAAATACCCCGGTGCTATTATAGACTGGTCGGGTATCCTGGAAAGGAAGGGACGGGATTCAATCAGCCTCCTTGCGTGTATAAGATCCCATGCTCCCGGAAGATCAAGTACATCGTACCAGTTATTTCTTGCCAGTCCCACGGCTTCTCTCCCGGGCGTTTTCATCTGCCATATCGGGTGACAGCCGTATGTATGGCCGAAAGCACCACTGAAAAGATTCCAGTAGATTGCCTGCCTTATGTCGGCATCGTTGAACCATCCAAGGACATCAGGATTCCAGCCAACAGGATGGTCTTCATATCTGGGTTCTCCATCAAAACATGGTTTTGCGGGTTTGAGGTTATAATCCCTGACGACGATTCTCTTATAGATTGAGTAACTCCTCTGTCCGTGACCGGTCTGGCACATGTTAAAATCGAGCCACGGACTGTCGTGAAACCACTCAGATGAACTTCTTTCACCCCAGGGATGAAAAGTCATAAGATGATTCTTATCAACCGATTTTATACCATTTGCTATTGCTTCCCATACTGGTTTGTTTTCGCCTCCTCCGTCGCGGTCGCCGCCATTGATCCATATAATGTTCGGAAAACCCTTATATCGGTTGCCTATCCATTGTCCGTAGCTGAATGCATTTTCTTTATTGAAAATTACAGGACCGGTACCCCATCTTTTATCGACCTTATCTCCCCAGGTTGGAAGTAAACCGATAAAAATACCTTTCTCAGCGGCTTTTCTGATAACCCAGTCGACATGTTGAAAATATGCCTCATTGGGCTTCAGAGGATCATTGTCAATGAGTGGCCTTTGGCCTTCTGCATTCGGAGTATTAAGTCCGTCAAGCTCTGCCAGTGCCACAGCCTGTATCACTGTGAATCCCTTGGAACGGCGGTTTTCGAGGTATTTTTCAGTATCTTCCTTGTTAAGGCGATGAAAAAGTTCCCAGCCCGTGTCGCCCAGATAAAAGAAGGGGGTATTATCTTC
The DNA here is from genome assembly GCA_964410385.1 of uncultured Rikenellaceae bacterium. Taxonomy (GTDB): domain Bacteria; phylum Bacteroidota; class Bacteroidia; order Bacteroidales; family VadinHA17; genus LD21. The sequence goes on from CAYPHL010000072.1 coordinate 9,006, forward strand.
AAAAATGAGATACCGTTTATTTTCAGAGATCTTCAGCTTTCCATGGCTCAGGTCGGCTGAATTGCCTTTCCAGGGATTTTCCTGGGGATATAAAGTCAAAC
>CAYPHL010000072.1:9206-21257 GCA_964410385.1 uncultured Rikenellaceae bacterium
TTTGATCATGCAAATCGTGAATATACAATAAGGACGAGTCCAATTATATAGCATACGAACATAAGTGTTAACAGAGAGTTTGTGCCCTTCGGGGCGTCTTTGAATTCTTTCCAGATGAAAATTCCCCAGAGGGCGGCTACTACTGGTGCTGCATTGCTGAGGCCATATGAAATTGCGGGGCTTGCAGCTCCTACCGACATAAAGCTCACTGAGTTGCCCAGGCACCAGATTGCACCACCCAGCATTCCCAGGAGGTGAGCTTTGGGAGTGCCCTTTATCCACTGAGTCATTGTTACAGGTTCTCCCTCAACTGGTTTTGCCATAAAGAAGGGATTCACGATCATAGTACTTATCAGAGCTCCGATTGAAAACATCACAACCGCAGTATATGAGCTAATCTTTCCGTTATCTGCAGGAGAAAAATCTGTTGCCATCGATGCGGCAACGAATCTGTAAAAGAATGCAATGCAAAGACCTGCAAGGACAGCTAACAGTATCCCCTTGAAAGAAGTCTTTTTCTGCTGGTCGGCAAGTTTCTTGTATGATCTCATGCTCAGAAGTATGGCAATTACTATAACAGCCGATCCGGTAAATAGTAAGAAAGGATTTCCTTCAGGTTTGCCGATATAGTTGATGAATATGCCAAGTATCCAGCCAAGGCCTCCTCCTATGGGAAAAGCAACAGACATTCCGGCAACTGAAATTGATGCTACGAGCAAAAGGGTCCCGATATTCCATATAAATCCTCCGAATGCTGCCGAAAGCAGATTTTTTGTATCAGCTTGTGCAAGATCGGGAAGAAAACTTCGTCCCTGGTTCCCTAAGCTTCCGAAGGTAAAAGCCATCAGAAGGGCAAAAAGAAAAATACCGGTTGAATAATCCCAGTAGAAAAGTTCAAACCGCCATTGTTTGCCTATGAGATTCTGTGTATTCTGCCAGGATCCCCAGCAGATCATTGCAATTATGCATAATAAAACTGCAAGAGCATAGTTTTGTACCAGTACCATGGTTCGGATAGTTTAATCGCTTATAAAAATAATAATTTATCTGTGTCTGAGCCATCCTTCAACAAAGTTAACCGAACAAGGCTCAAGTGAAAAGTCGTCGTCGGATTTAATAACTTTCTCCGCGCTGTTGCCTGTCCACCTGTAGTTTGATACTGCTTCAGAAAAGTTTCCTGAATGAAGGGATCTTATCCTGAATAATCCGGCACAACAGCTTATTCTAACAATCTGAACTTCACCTGTAAGATTTATCAGCAGTGCTCTGACCTTCTTTCCGTCAGTCAGGGCAAGACACTCTGTTTTACAGGGATCTGAACTGATACTTTTTACAACATTCATGTCTTTGTTTGCCAGGAGATACCTGAAGACAAAATATGTGGGAAATACATCGCCTTGTGATGAGGGAAACTGATCCGGCCATCGTGAATCAAGGTCGCCCTGGATTATTCCCCTTTCCCCTGTAGTTTCATAGAATGTAATAATTTCAGCATCCGATTCACACAAATACTTCAGACTTGCGGCAGTCCAGCAAGCGCCAAACAATGACAATTGCCGGCTGTCAACCTGTGGCGGAATCAGATTGTCTTCGCATGGAAGCTCAAAATACGAAACATTTGAATTAAATCGTCTTGCAAGTGTTACCGGGGAAACACAGATCCCTTTGTTCCCGGCAAACTGTGCAGCGCTTTTAACAAGATATTTCTGAGCGATCAGGTTCTCCGTAACAGTGTAATTATCTGAAGCATGTTCCTGCGGGTGAACAGAAAATGAGATGAAATCATTCCCGGTGTCGGCCGGCCTGTTCCTGTTGATCTCTGCGAAATTTGCGTTGCTACCGGTACCAATCCTTACTCCGGCTATTTTTTCTCTGATGAGGGGGATCAGTTCAATAGCCATTTTTTCGGGAGTTGACGGATAGTCTTTGTGAAATATTAAGACAGATCTGACGGAGGGTTTACGCCATGAATACCATTTAAAAAAATCATTAAGCTGATCGCGGAAATTATCATTGAAGATCAGTGCATACATTACAGGCCAGCCGAGATCATATGAATCATGAAAACCATTTTCAGCTTTTTTCTCCCACTCAGGGTCAGATAGCAGGAGGTCAATCCTGTAAGTGTCAAAGTCAACAGCCCTGAGTTGTTTTTTTTCAGCAATGCTTAATGGAAATGACCTCCCTGACTGACATATTCCGACCTCAGGAAGTCTTACTATTTGTTCCGGCATCAGCATGATTGATGTTAAATTATCAGTCTCGCTGATCATTTGCGGATTTCCTTCAACATGAAGTGTAATTTTCTGTGAAATAACAGTTCCCTTTTCAATCTTAACGGGGAAGGTTAATGAAAGCGGGGTGGAATAGGTCTTAAATGTGGAGTCTGACCAGTTCCGCTGATCCTCGGTTTCAAAAATGTCACCTTCAAAATCAAGAAAGCAATTCAGTCCTCCTGTCATCCACCTCATTGACTTTATATTCCTGAAAATCTGATGCGGACTTATTTCCTCAGGGAAAGACGAGTGTTCGGTGCTCCCGTCAGAATGATCAATAATACAATTTTTACCGGCATAATCTTCAACAGGATGAAGTACGCACAATCCGATCCTGTTCCTTCTGAAGGCGCTTAATGCTTCACCTTCAAAAGTGAAAATAAGACTGTTGTCAGATTTCCCGGAAATAGAGATAGTTGACAGAAAATTGATTTCATCTGATCTGAAATGTGCTTCAAATTTAACGAAGAAAGACTCCGGATCAGATAATATCCTTTCATCCTTTATCACGGGCTTTACAGTAAGCCATTCCTTATCACGTACAGCAAAATATATCATTCTCAGGATCTCTGTATTACCGGCTGAAATTTTACGGATGTTGCCCTCCTCAAAATTCAGTGATAATTTGCCGGCTGTTAGTTTACGTTGTTTCGGCCACGGGTGATCGCCGTGAAGACTGATATTTGTGTTGTGCTTCATGAGTTGACCTGGGATGATTGGAAGGTAATAAAATCATTCGGGTTTAAGGAATGTGGCACCTCGTTTTTCTTTCAGCCTGCCGGCAAGTTTACTGACAAGCTGAACATATTCCTGTTTTCCCGAAAGATTAATATTTTCATTCGGATCGGTTGTATGATCATATAACATATTTGCGATTGTTGAGTCGTTTTTGTTTAACCATTCTGTATAGAAATTATTTTCTTCTATCAGGGTGACTCCGTTATTGAATTTACAGACCGCAAAATCCTGCTGCATCCTTTCGGGCTTTTTTAACCTTTTTACAAGGCTCTGGCCTTCAAGGTGTAAGGGTAAGTCAAGTCCGGACAGCTCACACAGGGTAGGGTAAATATCAATAAACTCAGTAATGTTATTGTTACTTTTTCCTGTTGTCATCCCGGGGACTTTGATTATCAGCGGAGCATTGAGTGAGGTATTGAAATTACAGTGTTTGCACCACATCCCATGTTCTCCAAGGTTCCAGCCGTGATCACCCCATAAAACGATTATTGTATTTTCCGATAAACCGTTCGCTGATAGTTCATCGAGCAAAAGGCCAATCAGTGCATCGGTATAGCTGACACAGGCATAGTACCCGTGTCTCAGCTTATTTGCTGCAGAATCAGAAAGCGCTCCTGTCTCAGGGATTGAGTAATATTGTCTTAATTCTCCCCAGTTATGGATGGCCTGCCGCGGAGCATTTTCCGGTGGTTCGGGATTAGGTGCAATGCCTATGTCATCAGGATCGTACAGATCCCAGTATTTCTTTGGTGCATTAAAGGGCAGGTGAGGTTTGAGGAATCCGACAGCCAGGAAAAATGGCTTATCTGATTCTTTGAATTTCCTTATATACCTTATTGCACTTTGTGCCGTTTTCCCGTCAAAATATGCACTGTCTGGAACATCCGCAGCTTCGAATGGCATTCCTCTTTTTACAAGGGTGTCAATACTCAGGTTTTCATCTGTAAGGTAATTTCTCCATGTTCCCTTTCCTGTCGGCCTCCATTCTTCATCCCATGCATTTTGCCCGTCACCCTGATTATGAAAGACCTTGCTGAGTGATACTGTATAATATCCGTTTTGCCTGAAGTGGGCGGGTAAAGTAATAGCCTCAGGGTAGTCTTTATTGGCCCATGTTTCGAAATTTAAAAACCTGTAGCTTGTAGGTCTTGTTCCTGTAAGGAGACTTGCTCTTGATGCCCCCGATACCGGAACATTGCAGTAGGCTCTTCTGAACATTACAGATTCTCCGGCAAGCCTGTCAATATTTGGTGATGATATAACCTTGTTGCCATAACATCCGAGTTCAGGACGCAGATCATCAACAGCAATGAAAAGGATATTTGGTACAGGTCGTTCCGGAATATTTTTTTCATCAGGTTCAGTACGGCATGAATTTGCCGCAAGAAGGCTGATCCCCAGTATTACCGGTGTGCCATATCTGAGATTGATTTTTCTATTGTAATTCATTTTTTTACTGGAAGATTAAATGTAGAACAGTTTCATCAGAATTTTTCAACAAGACCGTAGGATAAAAGGTAATATTTGTCAGCCAAATAACAGCGATACCTCCATCAGAACCTCAGATTTCTCAGGTATACTGATGCGGATCTGAGGCAGGCAATTCCATCAGGTACATTGTCGCGTTCCACCATATAGTGTTTTATACCTTGTTTCTCTGCCTCCACGAAAAGCGGCCGGAAATCAATGATCCCGCTGCCGGGACATTCGAAGTCCGCTTTTTCACCGGGAGCCATGTCCTTGACATGCAGTATAATATATCTTCCGGGATATTTCTGCATCACTGTCAGAGGATCGCCTCCGCCTTTTTTCACCCAGTAAAGATCAAGTTCGCAACTTACACTTGATCTGTCGGTATTCTCCATCAGAAAATCAAACGGAAGTCCCTTTTCCATGGGTATGAATTCTTTATCATGATTATGCCAGCAGAATCTGAAACCGTTGTCATGACAGAATTTACCCAGGTAGTTTAACCTTTCTGCACTTTTAATACATTCTTCAAGTTTAAATGGCCCTCCAGTGTACCAGGGCCAATAGACAACAGCAATTTCTATCTGAAGTTTTCTCAGAAGGTCAAGGTTTTTAAGCAGGTCCTCGTCGCTTGCATTGAAATTTATTCCACCTGCCACGGGAGTGAGGCCTGTCTCTTTCAGGAATGATAGGTAACTTTCAGCTGAATCCCCCAGGTAATTTCCTGTTTCAATTTCAGTATACCCGAAAGTCGCAACCTGCCTGAGAACAGCTTTCCAGTCACCCTTAAGTTCATTTCCGATTATTCCGGATATAAAACCGAAGTTTTTAAGTTTTCTCACCGGATTAACTGAATAGGTTGCAGGTAAAACTGTGGCGGTAATTATTGCCGCTGCCGATCCTGTAATAAATTTCCTTCTTGTTATCATTGTTGAGAGTATTATTATCCTTTATTGCTAACCGCCTTATACGAAGTCCGGAGTCCGAAGTCGGAAGATTAATAAGGTCCTGTGTCACAGCTCATCGCTCATCGCTCATCGCTCACCTCTCACCGCTCTTCGCACTTCGCTAAAATACCGGTAACGCCCACGGTTTGCGGTAAACGGGAGTGATCAGCTCATTTGCTGCCGTACTGTTTGTAAATCTGTTATTGGTATCATCCCACAGAAGCACAGGTTCTCCTGTTCTGGCGGCTATATTCGGAATATGGACATGAAGAGCAGCAGCCCTGCCGGTCTCCGGAGGACAGGCCGGTTTACTACCCGTTCTGATGCAATCCAGAAAATTCTTTACATGATCTCCATGGGATTCTTTCCCCTCAGTAAATTTATATTCTTCGGTCTTGGGTTTTTTTGCCTGACTGTCCCATTCAGGATTTATTATCAGTTTTGAACGGTCAAGCACGATGGTTCCGAGATCTCCGATAAAGACCAGTCCATAGGAAGAATCGTATGGCCCTTTTTCAACTCCTGCCGTCATATCCCAGTTGATTACGAAGTCATCTTTTGGATAAATGACAGTCATTGAGTCAAAAGTTTCCCGGCTTCTTTTCTCGTGAAAAGTATTTGCTCCATATACAAGGACTTTTTCAGGTGGTCTATTGATGTCCTTTGCCCATAATCCAATGTCCAGAAGGTGAACACCCCAGTCCGACATCAGCCCGCCGCCATAATCCCAGAACATTCTCCAGACCCCATGGAACCTCGTTTTATTAAAGGTTCTTATAGGTGCGGGACCGAGCCACATATCAAAATCGACACCTGCCGGAACAGGTTCATCGGGGATAATATTCTGACCGGCACCATAATTGAAATTCGCCCAGATATTGACTCTCCTGAGTTTGCCTATCCTTCCGGTCTTAATGAATTCCATTGCTTTTTGGAAAACAAAACCGCTCCTCTGCTGCTGTCCTATCTGCACAATCTGTTTATTGTAATAGTTAGCGGCTTTCACCATTATGTTACATTCTGCAATCGTGTTCGCCATAGGTTTTTCACAGTAAACATGCTTCCCGGCCTGGAGGGCACTTACAGTGATAAGGCAGTGCCAGTGATCGGGTGTGCCCACAATAACTGCATCTATGTCCTTCTGTTCTAATAATTTCCGGAAATCCTTGTAAAGTTTTGGTGACTGGTTGAATGTCTTTCTGACCTCCGCTGACCTCTCATTAAGAATTGAATCATCTATATCGCACATTGCAACGCAATTCACCCCTGGGTCTGAGAGGTGATGCTGCAGGATACCGAAGCCCATATTACGGCAACCAACAAGTGCAACATTTACATTATCGGAGGGCGACATCATGGGCATTTCCGCCATCCGGGGGATTACTGATGAAAGACTGACTCCGGCTGTGGTTACCGAAGCATTACGGATAAAGTTTCTTCTGTTCATTTTTTTTCAAATCTTAACAAGGTAAATGGTATAAGTGTCTTGTAAACAAATTTCCCGGGTTCAGCAATAGTCTCTTCAATAATCTCCATATTCCAGGTGTCAATAATCTCCATTTTGTACTTGACATCCCCAGCCAGCCTGATCTCAATAATCTGTTCAGGATCAGCAGTATAAACCAGGTAAAATTCACCTGGTTTTGAAAAAATATAGATGTTATTATTCAGTTGGGACGGATCACCATTATCGATAAGTTCAGGTTTCATCTCGCTGACAGGAGCCTTTTCCATAACGGATCTGAAGAATCCGATTCTTTCAGGGCTTTCCCCGGCAAGATAGCCTCCTTTTCCCCACCATCGGGTTTCCGAAGTGTCAGCATTGTTACGGAATGTTTCTCCATGAGTTCCATAACCGCCACTCAGACCTGCCATCCAGAAATAGCTTGTCATCTCCTGACCGGTCATATTGCCCCATCCGCTCGGGACATCACCTTCATAGCGCATCTCATCGAAAAGCAGAGGCTTTTTATATTGTTCCCTCCATTTAATCGCATTATAAAACTGTGATGTCTGTGCACTTACATGGGTGATCCACGGGCGGGTATGATCATAAAAGTGATCTTCCGAGTTATACCAGTTGTGGATCCCGCGCAAACGCTGATGAGGATCCTCCTCCTGTAACAGTGATCCGATTCTTTCCCAGTCTATTGCGACTTTCAGCCGTGGAATATCCCATTCGTTCGCCAGTGACCACCATACGTTACGATAAGCCGATATCCTGGCTATCATATAGCGGACATATCTTTCATTCATCTCATTTCCCATCTCGAAGTATCCCCACTTATCATATTCATGGAACAGTATAACATCAGCTTCGATTCCCATTTCCAGAAGCTGTTGAACTCTGCGGTCAAAGTTTTGAAAGTATATGTAATCTGGTTGTGTAAAATCATTCCTCCCCTCTTCCCTTATAAATGGATAAACCCATGGTTCGGTATCGTTCCCATATCTGTACCATTTCGGGAAAAAACACATTCTTATCTTATTAAAAGGGGCTTTGGAAAGAGTCTCAATTGTTTTATCCTGAATGCTCTGCTTTGCACTTGTCCACTGATAGGCAGTGGTCCCGACTGAATAAAAAGGTGTCCCATCAGCATATTCAAGATAATAAGTATTTACAATTCTCACAGGACCGTGATTTTTGCCCGATGGCTTTATACAGCTGAACTTTCCTTTTATATCACTGAGTTCAGGAACATTGCTGATAGTCCTGTAATTCCAGGTTCCCTGTCCGGGGGGAGAAAACCTGATACGGTAAGTTCCGTCCCCGTCATAGAACCCCGGAACCTTTATGTTCTCACGTTTGTTACTGAAAACTGCGGCAAATTCCACATCCATGAAAGGATTTCCTGTTTGAGGTCCGTCTGTTGTTAATTCATAAACATCCCATTGTTCAACATTTTGGATGCTGGTTTGATTAGTGCAACCCCAGGAAAGGGCAATAATAATGATCAGGACAATTATATAGCTCTTCATATTGAAAGTTTGTCTGGTTATACACATATAAAAGTACCAAATCGGATTCAAATGTTCCAATAATTTCAAAGGAAATCCGTACGCCTGTCACGGCCTTATTTCTTGTACTAAAAGTGAAAAATCTGCTCCATGATATTATTTAAGGGTAAAGGATGATAACTGATGATTTAACTTGATTTTCTTCGCTCCCCCCGGGATCGGGGTAAACGAAGAAAATCAATTCATGAATAATGCAGGTTAATTCTGTAATGAATAAAGATTTAAATTTGGATTATCAATAAAGCTGATCAGTTGATATTTGTTACAACTATTATAACCTTATAAAATGAAATTCAATTCTTATCTACTCGGAATAAGCGGATTAATTATCTTACCTTCATGTTCTGGCGTACAATCAAAACATAAAATGCCGGATATAGTTTTTATTCTTGCCGATGATCTGGGATATGGTGATATCAGTTTTCTTAATCCGGGCTCTAAGATAAGAACACCAAATATTGACCGTATTGCACAATCAGGGGTGACTTTTACCGATGCCCATTCGGGTTCTGCTGTGAGTACACCTACAAGGTATGGAATACTTACAGGAAGGTACAGCTGGCGCAGTGAATTGAAAAGCGGAGTACTTGACGGGTATTCAAGGGCTTTGATACCCGGGGACCGTAAAACACTGCCCATGATGCTTCGTGAGAAGGGATATACAACAGCCTGTATAGGTAAATGGCATCTGGGTTGGGACTGGTACGATTTTGATAAAGGCAATGACAGCATCGATTTTTCAAAACCGGTTTCCAATGGGCCCATTTCACGTGGTTTTGATTACTTTTTCGGATTCAGCGGGTCTCTCGATATGCCTCCTTATGTTTATGTTGAAAATGACCAGCCAACATCACTGCCCGACAGGATTACTACTGGTAATAACATTACATACGGGAATCCTGGCTATGACGGCTCATTCTGGAGAGAAGGGCCCACGGGCAGTGATTTTAACCATATCGACTGCACACCCGGGTTTTTCAGAAGAGCGGCAAATTATATTACAGAGAAGCAGAATTCAGGAACACCCTATTTCCTTTATCTGGCTTTACCTTCACCCCATACCCCAATTTTACCAACACCGGAATTTTCTGGTAAATCCGGATTAAATCAATATGCTGATTTCGTGATGATGATTGATTCTGAGGCTGGAAAGCTGCTTGATCTGCTGGAACAAAACAGGAAAAGCAGGAATACAATTGTGGTATTTGCTTCAGATAACGGAGTATCTCCATGGGCTGACATTAAAACACTTGAATCATACGGACATTATCCGAGCTATATTTTCAGAGGATATAAAGCTGATCTTTATGAGGGAGGGCACAGGATCCCATGTGTCATGCAGTGGCCCGGCGTAATAACCAGACCGCATAAAATAGAACAAACAATATGTCTGAATGATTTTATGGCAACATTTGCAGCAATAACAGGTTATCAGCTCTCAGATAATGAAGCAGAAGATAGTTATAATCTCCTGCCTGCGATCCTTAAACCGGGTTATAATAGGATCATCAGGGAAGCGACAGTTCATCATTCAATAAACGGAAGTTTTGCTATCAGAAAAGGCGACTGGAAACTTTTGATGGCACCGGGTTCGGGTGGGTGGAGTTACCCACGTCAGGGGAAGGAAGAGGAAGGCCTTCCTCCTGTTCAGCTTTATAATCTCAGGGAAGATCCCTCAGAGCATGCCAATATGCAGGCAGAACATCCTGATATTGTCAGGGAATTATCAGAACTTCTTAAGAAATATATTGAAGAAGGCCGCAGCACCCCAGGTGTTCCACAGAAGCACGAGGGGGAATTTCCTGATAACCTGAAACTCTGGTGATTATTATTCCCGGAATGGATAAGGACTTTCTTCCTTTGACTTTACTGACTGAACTTTCGTTCACCTATTATCAGGACCCACGGGGCATTATCAGGAGCTTTGAATGTGCCTTCTGATGAAGTAATTCCCTCGGTTTCAAATACTCCTGATTTCGGGTTGAACCAGTAAAACGGCAGACCTGCGGTCAGGTTTTTTATCCTTATTGTACCACCCTTTTCCAGATAAGCTATATACAATATCCCTTCCTTAGCCAGAATGTACCGGTCCGAATCAGTAAGGTCACGGCGCCTTTCAATGTCTGCAAAGTCGAAGCCGGCAAATGCTTTTGAAACAGTACCTACATACTTGCTGCCTTCCTGAGCCATAGCTTCTTTCCATGACATTGGTGCATCGGTCCAGCCGTCCCAGCCGGGTTCGTCAGGTGTTATTTTCCATTGCCACAGGCAGGCAGCTCCGTAAACGACACCCATTGTACCGCCATGCATGATCTGATTCCATGCTTCTTCTCCCTGCCACCAGCCAAGGCCGTTTTTCCCGTTACCCATTCCTTCGTAGGTTGGTTCACCGTTAAGAGCCGCCTTTACTGGTTTATTGTCATACATTCTTTCCACCTTATGGTAAAGATGTTGTCCGTCGTGGCCTGTCTGGGCCCACTGGAAATCGAGCCAGGGCTCATCCTGGTATGAGCGGTTGTAATGGAAACAACGTGAACTGTCGCCTTGAGCCCATGAAGCCAGATAATCGTCGGCGGGATTGTAATGGATACCTGTAGGCTGCTGATAACAATCCCATTTTTCTATCATCTCCCCGCCCGGTTTTACCCCGCGATCAAGACCATGGGCATCGCCGCTTACAAGCCAGAAGGCGGGCATACTGCCGTACCTGGCGACCAGATATTTACAGTATCTTGCATATTCCGGTGGTTCTGCACGCGGGCCGAGAACAGTTTTTCCCTTCCATCCGAATCCATGAAAAACAGGCTGATAGACAGGAACTATGCCATGATCGACCAGTATTTGCATCAGAGAATCGAGATACTGAAAATAATCAGGTCTGAGCTTGTTCAAATGGCCTTCATGAAGATCGTCGAAACCTCTTGCAAAGCCCAGAACAGTATTCCTTGCATCAGGACCTTCGGCATACATATCGGGCTGAACACTCATAAGAAGAGCTGCGTTGAACCCTTTTTTCATCCTGTCAGCTGCATATATTTTAACCTGATCAGTTGTTGCCCTGAAAGGTATTGACCATGGAGTGTCGCCAACTACCAGGAAAGGTTTGCCGTTTGCATGGATCACGTTTCTCTTTCCGGGCGACATCCGGAGAAGACCATGCCTGAGAAGTTTATTGTTACCGGTATAGACAACAGAGCGGAGTTTGCCTGTTTTGCCCGCCAATCCCCTGTCAGCAGGCTCAGAGAATGTTTTCCATGTCCAGGCTGACCCCGTATCGGGGGGAGCAAACCTTATTTTCCATGTTATCTCTCCATCCCAGAAAGCCGGCCTGATAAGAGTATCGCCCCTGTTGTTAGTAAATTGAGCCCAGACATCAACATCCGTATAATTATTTGTATAGGATGCTTCTGAATTCAGTAAGATCTCGTATGTTGTCCATTGCTGAACTTCAGGAACAGGTTCCTGATTGACGCAGCCTGATGTTATTACATATGCTATGAGTAAAATGTCTGCTACAGCTACATTAAAAAAGTGTTTGGTTTTATTCATATCCTGACAGATTATATACAATATTTTAGCTTAAAGTTAAGCAATTGAATTTA
>CAYPHL010000073.1:0-2096 GCA_964410385.1 uncultured Rikenellaceae bacterium
GTCAGGGGAAATACAGTTTATTTGACGAATGGAACCGTGAAGAATGTGGAGCTGGAATTTGTAATTAACGGAAAGGATTGCTTCGTCCCGGATGGAGTCTTGGAATTATTACCGTAGCTATATTCCGGGACTCGCAATGACGGAAGTCTTCCCGTAGCCTAAGTAATCACAATGACTGCAGCCTTCCCGGAGTGTTGGGAATTCTCGGGAAAGGAATGCATCGTGTAATTTTCTAACACTCATCACCCACTCTCCCCATCACCCACTCTCCCTTTCTCCCCCTCTCACCACTAATCACTCCCTCCTCATAACTCACCGCTCACCCCTTACTAATCTTCGCCCACGTATCCTTTAACGAAACTGTCCGGTTGAAGACAAGATTTGAAGGAGTTGAATCCGGATCGACACAGAAATAACCGAGTCGCTGGAACTGGAACTTATCCGGGGATTTTGCTGAAATAAGAGAGGGTTCAACCTTACAACCTGAAATTATCCTGAGAGAGTCGGAATTAAGGAATTCCCTGTAATCCGTATCTTTCTGACCGGCTGGATCCTCATGGTTGAATAATCTGTCATAGAGTCTTACTTCTGCATTAATGGCATGACGGGCCGAGACCCAGTGAAGTGTCCCTTTAACCTTCTTTCCGGATGAGTGCTCACCGCTTCTTGTTGCAGGATCATAAGTACAATAAACTTCTTCAATCATCCCGGTCTTGTCATTCTTTTTAAATGATTCACACCGGATTATATAAGCGCCTTTTAGACGAACTTCTGTCCCGGGTGCAAGGCGGAAGAATTTATGCGGTGGATTTTCCATGAAATCGTCCCGTTCAATATATATCTCATTGCCGAAAGGGACTTTTCGTAAACCCATTGCCTCATCCTCAGGGTTGTTGATTATTTCCATGTCTTCTACCTTATCCTGAGGATAATTCGTAATTATTACCTTAAGAGGATCAAGTACTCCGAAGACCCTCGGTGCCCTCAGGTTAAGATCATCACGCACGGCATGCTCCAGAAGTGAAACATCATTGATGGCTTCAACTTTTGTATATCCGATCAGATCGATGAATTTCCTTATTGATTCGGGTGTGTAACCTCTTCTTCGAAGGCCGCACAATGTAGGCATCCTGGGATCATCCCATCCGCTTACCTTACCATCACGTACAAGCTCAAGGAGCTTTCTTTTGCTCATTACCGTATACGTGAGATTCAACCGGTTGAATTCAATTTGCCTTGGCCTGTAGTCCGAGGTCTTCAGCTGATCGATGAACCAGTCGTACAATGGCCTGTGAATCTCAAATTCGAGGGTGCAGAGCGAGTGTGTGATACCTTCAAAATAATCACACTGGCCGTGGGCAAAATCATACATCGGGTATACATTCCATTTATCGCCTGTACGGTGATGTGGAGTTTTAATTATCCTGTAAATTATGGGATCACGCATATGCATATTTGGGGTGGTCATGTCTATACGGGCCCTCAATACACGACTTCCTTCTTCAAATTCCCCCTCATTCATCCTGAAAAAAAGATCCAGATTCTCGGCTACAGGCCTTTTCCTGAAAGGACTCTCAGTACCCGGCTGGGTCGGTGTTCCTTTCTGAGCGGATATCACATCAGCTGGCTGATCATCAACATAGGCAAGTCCCTTTTTAATGAGATCAACCGCAAATTCAAACAATTTTCCGAAATAATCGGAGGCATAATATTCACGGTCTTCCCAGTCGAATCCGAGCCAGCGGATATCCTCCTTTATCGAATCGATATATTCAACTTCCTCCCTGACTGGATTTGTATCATCAAACCTTAAATTGCATTTGCCACCGTATTTCTGAGCCATACCGAAATCAAGACAGATTGCTTTGGCATGACCGATATGAAGATAACCGTTGGGTTCGGGAGGAAACCGGGTATGGATTCTGCCACCATTCTTTCCTTCCTTAAGATCATCAATAATAAATTGCTCAATAAAACTGACGGGAGCTTTTAATTCTTCGCTCTCTTTTATATTTTCTCCGTTCATCCTGAAAAAATTAAGATTACAAAAATAGGATGAATTTCAAGGAAAAAAAACCGCAAAAACCGCAAAGATC
>CAYPHL010000073.1:2196-21222 GCA_964410385.1 uncultured Rikenellaceae bacterium
CGCAAAGATCTCAAAGGGTCATTTTACAATAACTTGCTTTGAGAACTTTGCGCTTACTTTGCGATCTTTGCGGTTTATAATTTACTTTTAATCAGTCTCCTTTTCCGGATCAAGATACTCTTTCAGCGTATTTACATATTCGACGAACTTTTGCCTTCCGAGAGAAGTTATTGAACATAGTGTCTGAGGGTAATTATCCCTGAATTTCTTTGTCACTTCAATATACCCGGCTTCTTTCAGCTTTGTCAGCTGTATACTCAGGTTACCGGCAGTCGCACCGGTCTGTTCCTGTATATATGTAAACTCGGCAACTTCCGCTCCGATAAGAAGTGATATCACAGCAAGCCTCAGCTGTGAGTGCAGAAGGGGATCTAGATCTTTAAACTTTTTCATTATCGACCTTTCTTTTTAGCATATAACCCGGAATGAGATATCCTGTAAGCATGGCAACCGGAACTGCAAGAGCAGATACTTCATTTCCGGTAAAACGTGCTATTATAGCAAATAACCAGAAAGTGATCCCCCCAATTATAAGAGGCCTGAACTTTATAATGAAACCTGAGAGGAATGTTGGTATAGCTGCCAGTGTAAGTATAAATGGAGCAACAAATTGCATTCTACCTGATAAAATAATGAACAAAACCACCGCTGCTATCAGAAAGGCCATCCAGGTCCAGACATAAATACTATCAGCATAGGTATGGAATGTTGCCTTCCTGCCTTTGATGTATCCATAAATAAAGGATACAAATACTCCGGGTATCACAAAAAACCAGACAAACCATGGAGATTGGATTTCTGTAAATTTCCAGAGGAGATACTCCGAAAGACTGCATGCAAGTATCAGCCAGCCCCAGAAGAGAAGATGAAAGCTGCTGTTGCGGATATTTACTTTCGTCTTGTTTATCATATCGGTGATGATCTTAAGACTTTCTTCTCCTGTCATTAATTTTTCCCCGTTTTCCATAATTATTTACTATTTTTATTTAATACACGAAATATATATAAACATATTGCAAATATAAAGTAGTTTATAATATAAACCAAAATTATTAACAGAAATTTTTGTATTAAGTGTAATTTTTATTTCAAAATATAGATTATCAGTACATTAATCTTTTAAATATTTACTTAATAAAACTTTGCGCCCTCTGCGCTATCCTTTGTATGCTTTGCGGTTAAACAAAAATTCTTTCTTAACCACAAAGTACACAAAGGTTTACGCAAAGTACACAAAGGGGAATGACATGTCAGGTTTTGTTATGAATTTTAAAAACGATTTTTTATGGGACTTATACAGATAGAAGGAATGGAGTTTTATGCTTTTCACGGGCATTACAGGGAAGAACAGATAGTCGGCAGCAGATTTCTTGTGGATCTTACGATTGAAGCTGATACTGAAAAGCCTGCAGAAAGCGATAACCTGAAAGATGCAGTCAATTATCAGCAGGCTTACGGCATTGTAAAGGTTCAGATGGAGCAGAAATCACATCTGCTTGAGAATATTGCTTCAAGAATAATAAATGCACTTTATTCTGAGATGAAGGGGATAAAGAAAGCACGGGTAAAAGTTTCAAAGATGAATCCGCCTGTGGGTGGTAAGGTTAATTCGGTGAGTGTGGTTGTGGAGAGGTAGGAAAAGGGGCTCAGAGGCTCAGAGGCACAGAGGCGTTACGGTGTTATGGTGTTACGGTGTTGATATGCATCTGATCGATTATATCTGTTTATGTGAGATGAAATGATAAGGATTATTTCACAATAAGAGGAAGTGTGGATTTAATTCTTTTTCCTTCGGAAGTGAATCCTTCGGCAACGATTATATATTCTGCTGCTTCATCAGAGGTATAAAACTCAATCTCTGCCGTTTCACCATCCGTAACGATAACATCGGGTTTCCAGAAGAGCGTGTTCCTGAAATCGGGGATCCTGCTAAGTCTGGCGGAATCAGAATCATATACCGGCGAATAGAAGTCTTTTCTTTCAAGGCATCCTTCAAATACCTGTCTGAAGAATGAATTGGTCTCTTCAGGAGAGCTTAAATTTCCTTTTTTTGTTATGAAGCTGATTATCCCCTCAAATATATAATCAGCATAAAAATATCTTGAATTTATTATCTCAACGCTTTCAAGTTCTCTGGCGCTTATGCTGAGTAATTTATCGATATCGTTCACAGGTACGCCATCAAGGAGGACCAAAGCCTGGTTGTTGAAGATCTGATACGGATTACTGCTGATTACCTTCAGGGCAGGTTGCCTATCCTTTCTGAAAAGCACTACTTCAGGGATAATCTCCTTAACCACTTCGCGGATGTCGGCTAATTCAATAAAGTCACTTATCCTGACAGTCCTTGCCGGATTACCGAAGAAATTATGCACCGCAGTAATTGTGTCTGATCGTTTCCTGGGGATTTCACTTTCGTATATTTTGTTTATCTGCATGGCTACTACTGCATTGTTTATCAGTCCGGCTGATACACTGTCGAACCTGAATGACGGGATACCTGTTGAGGTGTAAGTTTCGAAGAATTGATTCTGAAGTTCAACATAAGTACCTGCCGGTACCGGTTCAAGTGGTTGTATGACTATTTCCTTTAATCCTGTAAAATCTTTCAGAACGAAAATAAAGACGCCTTCTGAATTAGTCTTCATGAACTGGCACCTTGCCTTTTTACCTACCATTGAAAGAGATATATCAGTATCCTTCAGGGGCTCATCTGTTGACTTATTATAAATAGTACCTTTAATCAGCAGTCCCTCCGGTTCGGGAAGATGTTGTGGATTTCCGGAAAGGTCAGGGTTCTTTCTGTTTTTGCCTGCATTCCCTGTAAGGCAGTTAAGATCATTATCGGAAAGAAAAGATTTTATAACTGATACAGAGAGATCTGCCTGTTCAGACTTTCCTTCCGGGCAGGTAACAGAGAGATCCAGTCTGACTTTATCTCTTGTCCCATAATTATCCTTGTCAGTAAGGATTTTTAATTCAGTTGCCTTATCGCCGGGATTATTGAAGAGGCCGGGTTCCACATCCCGGGACGAAAGTTTATTACTTATTGTATCATCCTGTGGAGAACCCGTAATATTGCTTAGCTCTTTGAAAGGGTTGATTACAGTTATCACCCTGTATCCGAAAAGATTTTCAGGAAAATTTTTCATCCAGGCTGTATAAGCCCTGATAAGATAATTCCCTGTGCTCAGCGTATCCGGAAGATTAACTGCTGCTGATCCGCGTCGCCCGTCATAGCTTATTTTAACCTGGATGGCAGGATTACCAGGTTTATCAAGCACATCAAGGTAGATCACTTTGCTGAGAACCCCTGCTGAAGGGCCGGATCCATCAGTGTTGAATATACTGAGCAGCATTTTTTCTCCGGCTATGTAGATATCCCTGTCGCTTGTCAGATGCAGTTTTTCCCTGTAACCAAATAACTGACCGGAGGGATTTTTCACTAGCTGGCAGCTTACCTGACCATGAAAAAACAAGCTGAAGAAAACTACTGTTAACAGATTGTTCTTGAAAATTCTCATGCGTTTCATGTTAATTCAGGTCAACCCACCAGTCGGGTTTTTCAGGAGTCCCGGTCAGTTCACAATCGGAACAGATTGTCTCTGTAAAAATAAGCTTGGATAGCTGTTTTGTCGTCTGATCATATAAGGGCTCAACGAATGTATACCTGCCGTCACCGGTAAACATCATATATAGCTCGTCCCAGCTCATGACGGGAGCCATTGACCCTTCCACATGATAATCAAGCGGATCAACTTCAAATCTTTTACAGTCATAACTGTACCATGGAAGTTTGAGTTCGGTCAGTTCACTGCTGGTTATATACTTTCTCATTTCTTTGACAGCTGAAACCTGGAAGTATCCGAGCACCTTTTCTTTACCATCATTTATATTATGTATATTGCTTACAACTGAGTATGGCTGCTTGTCAAATATGGTACCTCCGCTTTCATTAACCTGTCTGAGGTCATTCCAGAATCTGTATGCTTCTTCGGTTAGTGAATATTGTTTGACAAGGATACTATACTGGATAAGAAGCCGGTCTGATTTGTTTGATGCAATAAAACAGACTGGTGCCTTTATGATCTGTTCAGAATTCCCGGATAAGATCACTCCGTTCATGATATTTGATGATTTCGTTTTTTTCCAGCAATAATCTTTTATATCGATAATGGGCAGGATCAATGTATCGGTTATGTAATTAAAACGTTTATAGTCAGACAACCTGAATTTCCAGGTCTCCTCATACTCCCAGTGGACATAGGCAATATCATTACTGCTCTTTTCGGTGTCAACATAAATTCTGATTCCTTCCTGCCTTTCACTCTGGTTGCTGCTGAATTCCTCGCCTTTTTCAAAATAAATATTCTGTATTCCGGGGACGGGCATCATTACAGCCGGATCAGAAACATATTCACTGCCGTCAGATGTTTTTATGTGGAGTGTATACGTTTTCCCGGCGGCACCTGTAAATTCTGCGGGATCGGTTTTATATACGCCGTCTCCCGAATTCTCAAAATCAGATCTTCTGCCTGTCTCATCTGTGATATATACTTCTGCCCCGTTTATTCTTTCCGGAATTGAATCTTCTCGTTCTATGCTGCGTGATAATTTTACCTCATAAGGAACTTTCTCATCGGTCACAAGACTTTCGACAACCAGCAAAGATTCGTAATTTTCGAGCCCGGGATTATACGGATCGATACAGGTATAGGCTGCCAGCACCGCTATCAGTAAAGCAAGAGCTTTAATTACCGGTTTCAGCATAATCGGATCATCATTAATTCAGCCATTCCTGTGGTTACAAAAAACAGTTGCAAAAATAGCATTAATTAATTTCATTATATTTTCAGCGTTTCTGAAATATTTTGTTATTTCGGCAATCCATAATTTCAGCTTCATTGATAAAACAACAATTAATTATCCTCCTTGTCCTGCTATTTACATTGTCATGTCCGGGGCAATCCCCTCCTCTTGGTATTGAGAACCCTGAACAGGAGAACGATGCGCTGAACTCCATTTACAGATTCTATTACAGTTATGTCTCTTCTCCGAATGAGCTTATTAACGGGAAGGAATACCTGCCCTATTTTTTTCATGGTAAAACAAAGCCTTTACTGTTCTCGGGAGAGCCGACAAATGCGGTCTTGATGATAAGGGACAGAGTATACACGAATTTAAAGCTTCAGTATGATACATACCTTGATGAGGTCATTTATACAGATACATCGCGGATGATTGATAACGTGTATCCGATGATCGCGCTTAATAAAGATATTGTTGAAGGATTTTATTTTATAAGGGGAGGTGAGATTATTGATTTCAGGAATCTTAAGTTTCCGGACAGCTCTGATACAAAGATGGTGAGCGGCTTTTATGAAATTGCTTTCGATGGTTCATTGCAGTTCATTATCAGGCACAGATCAACACTGTATAATTATAATGCCCTGAATGAGTATAAATATTCACCTGACCGGTATATTCTTGCTGGAGGGAAATACAGACTGATAAGTAACAACAGATCCTTACTGCAACTGTTCGGTGAATCATCAGGCCTTATCAGGGAATATATGAAGAGCCGGAAGATCAATGTAAGAAGGGCTGATAAAAATGAAATCATCAATATAATCAGATATTTTGAAACAATAAGACAAGGAGAGGGGGACCGCCAATGAAACGGATCGGTCTTCTAATCCGGTTTATTGTCTTTTCACTGGTCCTGAATGCTCAGGACAATAATCTTTCTCTTCAGTTAAGCAATATCCTTTTCAGAGATCTTGCAGATACAATAGAGAAAATTATCCCGGTGAAGATCTATTATTCCGACAAATGGGTTGATTCATTGTATCTGGATATTGATTCAGAAGAAGAATCGCTCGGCAAGCTGATGGGGAGATCACTTGCTAATTCGGGATTTTCATTTTTAATAACAGATGATAACAAGCTTATTCTTTCGAAGGGTTACAGGATCAAAACAAATTTCAGCCGTGAGATCAGGGATTATCTCAGGAAAAGAGCATACGTCGCTGATACAATAAGCTATTTCAGGCCTTCAGGTATCACTGAAGAAAAGGAGGTCAATGAGGAGTATAAAATATTCAGAATAGGGGTTCCCTCGGCTCCCGGGCGGTCGGAGACAGTCTTTTTATCAGGCACTCTTACAGATACTGAATCAGATGAGCCAATCCCGGGGGCGATAGTTTATGTGGAAAAGCTTAAGGCAGGAGTAGTTACTAACGAGTCCGGGTATTATTCTCTCGGGCTTCCAAAAGGAAGCTTCCAGGTAGAATACAGAATGGTTGGCATGAGAACAACAAGGCGAAATGTGGTCATTTTTTCCGACGGGATATTGAATGTCGGAATGACCAGAAACACAAATAAACTTGATGAGGTTACCATTTCAGCTAGCAGGGAAAGCAATATACGGGAGATACAGGTAGGTATCGAAAAGATAAATATGAAGATGCTCAAGCAAATACCTATGGGGATGGGCGAATCCGATCTTCTTAAAAGCTCCCTGTTATTGCCGGGTGTGAATTCAGCAGGAGAAGCTTCGGCAGGATTTAATATCAGGGGAGGGAATGTGGATCAGAACCTCATTCTCTTTGATGGCGCACCAATTATAAATCCCTCTCATTTTTTTGGATTCTTTTCAGCATTTAATCCCGACATCATTCAGGATGTCATACTTTATAAGAGCGGAATTCCTGCGAAATACGGAGGACGGATATCATCAGTGATGGATATTAAGCTTAAGGAAGGTTCGAAGGAAAAATTGAATATAAGCGGGGGTATAAGTCCGTTTACCGGAAAGCTGATGGTTGAAGGGCCTCTCTTCAAAAAGAAAAGCTCGTTTGTCGTGAGCAGCCGTACCACCTATTCTGACTGGATACTTGGTCAGCTGAGCAATGTACAGCTTCAGAAGAGCAGCGCAGGATTCAGGGATATACAGGGACTGTTTACAGTTTCTCCCGGGACCAGGGATAAATTGTCAGTATCTGCCTATCTGAGCAATGACAGTTTTGACTATTATGGGGAGAGTGCAATGGACTATTCAAATTTTTCAACCACAGTCAGATGGGACCACTCGTTAAATTCCAGGCTCTCAACTCAGGTCGCTGCAATAATAAGCAATTATGATTACAGGCTTGATTCAAAGAATAAACCCGAAGAATCAGGTTCAATGAGTTACAGTCTGGGACAGATGATCCTGAGAAGCGGATTCACCTGGCTTCCGGCCGATAAACATAAGGTTGAGTTTGGACTGGACGCTGTGAATTATTCTCTGGAACCAGGTACCCGGCTTCCCATCGGAGAATCTTCTGAAATATTACCTTTAACACTTGAAAAAGAACGGGCAACAGAGCCCTCTGTTTATTTCAGCGATGAATTCGCATATTCCCCCAGACTGGTCTTTTCAGGCGGTTTGAGATTCACTGTGTTCACTTCTGTCGGACCTGAAACAAGATTTATTTACCAGGCCGGCACTATACGTTCTGTGGAAAATATTACAGATACGGTTTACTTCGGTAAGGGCAGCATAAGCAAGATATATCCCGGACTCGAATTCAGGTTCTCATCAAGATTCATTCTTGCAACGGATCTATCTGTTAAAGCAGGGATACAGAGGAATTTCCAGTATCTGAACATGATCTCAAATACTATCTCAATGTCCCCGACCGACGTCTGGAAACTTGCTGACCAGTATATTAAGCCACAACGGGGCGACCAGATATCTTTCGGTATTTACAGGAATTTCAGGAGTAAAGCAATAGAAGCATCTGTGGAGGTCTATTACAAGAACCTGAAAAATATTATGGACTACAAGGGTGGCGCAACTCTCCTGATGAATGAGCATCTTGAAACAGATATCCTCAGCGGTAAAGGGAAAGCCTATGGTATAGAGCTGATGCTCAAAAAGCAGTCTGGCAGACTTTCAGGATGGATAGGATATACCTATTCCAGATCATTGATAAAGATTGACGGGAAATTCGCCGAAGAAAAAATAAACGGGGGGAGATACTTCCCGGCAAATTTTGACAAGCCCCATGATCTGAAGATTGTCGGGAACCTGAAGCTGCTCAGAAGACTGAATTTTACATCAAATCTTATATATAACACCGGACGTCCGATAACTTACCCTGTAGCATTTTACAATTTCTACAATGTTAACAGGGTCTATTATTCAGACCGGAATGAATTCCGCATTCCTGATTACCTGCGGCTTGATTTTTCTGCAACAATAAATGGCAACCTGAAAGCAAAAAAGCTTAACCATTCATCACTTTCATTCACTGTATATAATCTGCTTGGAAGAAAGAATCCATATTCTGTCTTCTTTAAGGTTGAAGACGGTAAGGTAAACGGTTACCGGATGTCTATTTTCGGGCAGCCCATTGTTCTCCTGACTTATAATTTCAGGATAAGGGGAAATGCATCAACTGATTTTTAACCTGCATAATTCACTAACTTTGTGCTCTTTGTCTTACTTTTGTGCTCTGCTATATAAATCACCCCTGAATCCCCCTATGGACTTTTGAGTCTGAGCGGCCCCCTGGGGGCAAGGAGTGGCAAGAAGAGCAGGTGTTATTATAGTTGATGTTCCTGATTTCTCTAAGGTGGCGCACGTAGTGGTTACCTTAGTGCTCTTAGTGTTAACCTTAGTGCTCTTTGTGGTTAAGTGAAATGAATTATTGAATTAATCAGTATTTATCATCAATTTTTAAATAAATTATGAACAGACCTTACAGATTTCTTCGTTTTGCAGGTTTCCTGCTTTCTGCAGTCATCTTCACACTCTCTTCAGCAGCACAGGTCATTTCGTCGGAAGAGATCGACAAGCTCGTTTTAAGAACAATGGAAACCTTCGATGTTCCCGGAATTGCTGTTGCGGTGGTAAAAGATGATAAAGTCATTCATTCCCGGGGTTATGGGGTGAGCTCTCTGAATACAAAACGTAAAGTTGATCCGAATACTCTTTTCGGGATTGCCTCCAACAGCAAGGCATTTACTGCTGCTGCCCTTGGGATGCTTGTTGATGAGAAGAAGCTGGACTGGAACGACAGTGTAACCGACATCATTCCTGAATTCAGTCTTTATGATCCTTATGTAACCCGCGAATTTACTGTTGCCGATCTGCTTACGCACAGGAGTGGTCTGGGATTGGGTGCGGGTGATCTTATGATCTGGCCGGGAAGGAATGATTTCAGACTTGATGATATAATCCATAACCTCAGGTATCTGAAGCCTGTTTCCAGCTTCAGGACAAAATATGATTATGATAATCTGCTCTATATTGTTGCCGGAGAGGTGGTTGCCAGGATTTCGGGTATGAGCTGGAACGATTTCATTGAAAAACGGATTATGGGACCTCTGGGTATGACAGGCAGTGCATCCACTTACAGCCGGCTGAAAGACAGGTCAAATGTTATTGATCCGCATGCCCCGGTCAACGGGAAGGTACAGGTTATCGGAAGGAATTTCAATGAAGTGGCTGATGCGGCCGCAGGTATTTACAGTAATATTTCCGATATGTCGAAATGGATAATAATGCAGATGAACCATGGAAGGTATGGTGAAGGTCCGGGCAAACAATTATTCAGTGAAGCGGTACACAGGACCATGTGGTCGCCACATACAATAATCCCTGTAAGGGAATCGGCAGAATATAAGACACATTTTGCATCCTATGGGTTAGGATGGAGGCTTAACGATATTATGGGATATAAACAGGTTGGGCACACAGGAGGCCTCGGAGGAATAGTAACCCAGGTAACCCTTATCCCCGAAATTAAGCTCGGGATAATTGTATTTACAAACCAGCAATCCGGAGCAGCCTTCCGGGCAATTACAAATACTATTCTCGACAGCTTTTTCGGGATCAAAGGAGCTGACAGGGTTAAACAATATTCCGAAGCCGAAAAAAAGGATTTCGCAGATGCAAAGGCAATAACCGATGATATCTGGAAAAACATTGAAGCTCAGAAATTATCATCCTTTAAGCCTGATAACTCAACCTTTACGGGAACATATACCGATAACTGGTTTGGCGAGGTAACTGTTTCTGAAAAGAACGGAAAACTATGGTTTGATTCTGAGAGGTCATACGATCTGACAGGAGAGATGTTCTTTTTCAGGGGAAACACTTTCATTGTAAAATGGAATGACAGGAGCCTGGATGCAGATGCATATATAATGTTTTGTCTGGATAATACAGGTATGGCAAAAGGAATGACAATGGAAGCCATCTCTCCCATGACGGATTTCAGCTATGATTTTCAGGATCTGGATTTCAGCAGGAATAAGTAAATGCTTTTATTTACCGTTCTCATCTGTTTCAATCCGGGCAAACTGCAGAGGTTTCCTGAACCATGATGTTCTGTAAGCTCCATAAAGAACTCCAAGAGAAAGCCAGCAGATACCGACAATTTTTGCACTTATTCCAAGGCTTAGCCACAGGTAAAAACAGATGGTAAAGCCAAGGACAGGTACAATGAAATTGCTGAATGTTTTCTTCCCCCTCAGAAAGTAATGTACGAAGGAAGAAGCATTTACACCCATGAAAGCGATAAGCGCTCCGAAATTCAGCAGCTGGGCGCCGAGAGGATAGGTGAGAGTAAATGCCCCGATGAGAACAAAAATTCCTACAAGGATTATATTATTTGCGGGGATGCGTTTACGTGGATGAACTTTTGCAAAGAATTTTGACGGGATGGCATTATCGCGTCCCATTCCATAGAGAAGCCTGCCGGCTCCCAGATGTGCGCCTGAACCCGACCCGATCGTCGCGATCAGCAGTGCCACATTAACAAGATTAAAGAGCCACTGTCCTCCCGCTTTTCCCGCAACGAAACAAAACGCTGTGTCCTGATCGGGGAAAGTTGTCTCCGGCCATACCATCTGGGCCGTATAAACCTGAATAGCTGCAAGGACACCTGTAATAATACAGACAAGGACAGATGCAAGAAGTATGTTCTTCCTTGGATTATGTACCTCTTCGGAGAGGGTTGATATACCGTCAAATCCGATATATGTAAGAACAGCAAGGGAAGCACCTGTCGAGACTGTCTTGAATGAAAAGGTTTCCGGATTGTAGAATGGCCTTGTCCAGTCTGCAGCGGAAGCCGGAGGATTGAGAAACAAATAACGGATGGCTGATCCCAGAAAAAGAACTATCACTATTCCCAGTCCCACCGCTATGACAGTGTTGGTTTTGGCACTGGCTTCAATTCCCCGTAAATTCATTACCGTGAAAAGCACCGCAAAGAAAACCGCGTAAACCGCGAAAGGGATCTCCGGGATGAA
Organism: uncultured Rikenellaceae bacterium; assembly: GCA_964410385.1. Taxonomy (GTDB): domain Bacteria; phylum Bacteroidota; class Bacteroidia; order Bacteroidales; family VadinHA17; genus LD21. The sequence goes on from CAYPHL010000073.1 coordinate 13,504, forward strand.
ATTCATTGATGCCTTGCTGGCCCAGATAACACATATTATGGGATTCATTACATAGTCGAAGATCATTCCCCACCCTATGAAATACCCCATCGACGGATGTATCTCCCTTCCAACATATGTATATGCCGATCCTGCATTCGGATATACATTAGCCATCCTGCCGTAACTTATTGCAGTGAACATCATTGCAACCATTCCGATAAGTACGGTCGTTACAACATGTCCCTGCGCCAGATTGGCTGCTGCTCCGAAAAGTGGCATCGGCGCAGTGGGCTGAATAAGTATTATACCATATAAAACAAGCGAAGAGAGTCCTAGAACACGTTTCAATCCGGGACCGGATGCAGGTGACGCGGAAGTGTTGCTCATAAATTAAGATTTTATTCCTGCTGCAACGCTGTGCATTTCAGCAGATAATATGTTAACTAAAAATAGTTTTGGAATCCGGCTTTAGTCACTGTAGGTAATATCCAACCTGGCAATTTTTTCCTTATAATCTATCTGCCGTATCCTGAACCGGGAGATCTCTTTTCCGGTAAGTGCAGATATTTCCTTCAGGATCTTTTGTTTCTTTCCGGTTTTAAGTAATTCAAGGTCCTCGTAAATAATTGTATAAGTAGTTGTGTTATGTCTTAATGTGAATTCCTCAAGTATTACCACGGCGACCAGGACAATTATGTTGAAAATGATAACTCCCAGGTAAGGGAATCCGACAAGTTTAAGTGAGTTGATTACAGAAAGCCCTATTGTGGCAAAGATGTACGACATATCTTTCAGGCTGAAATTCCTTGTTCTGAATCTGAGTATTGTGAAGATGGCAAACAGTCCCACAGCCATCCCGAATTCGATAAAGACCGATTTCAGCATTGATGTTATGAAGAACACCATTATCCCCAGAAGGAAGAAGGTAAAAAGGAATTTCTCTTTTTTCGAATATCTGAAATAAATAATTCTGATAAGGATGAAGAGAAACAAGGTATTTATGATAAAGCGTAACATTATCCCTAAGAAATCGGGATGGTTCAGATTTAAGAGATTGTCAGGCATATTGATTTTGTATTGAAATAATGATCCTTAATAATATTTTTCCTGAAATTACACATTTTACCTGACGCAAAGTAACTAATATTCAAAAATATCTGACTATATGTTGAAAAATTTTCTCTCCTGATTAGTTTTGCCAACTTCTCCTTACCAACTTCTTCCTGCCAACTGCCAACTGCCCCTTGCCAACTTTTATTTCCCCGATTCAACCTGTTTAAAGTTGAACCTGACAAGTGTCGGTGCTTTCTCTTTCCCTTCATTTGAAATGAACATATCACCGTTCTTCATGAAGGTGATTCCTTCGGGTTGTTTGAAAAGATCACCGCTCAGCCTTTCCAGAAAGACAATATGTCCTTTCATATCAAATACGAACAGGATTCTTTCAGGACCTGAAATGATAAATAATCTTCCGTTGACAGGATGTATACCTATTGCAGATATCTGGAATTTAATGTCAGGTTCCGGATCTTTCCCTTCTTTTTTATCTTTCATCGGGACTTTGATCTTCTTATCAAGTGCAAATTTCTTGATCTCGTCGAGGCTTATTCTGAAAACTGGTTCCGGTAATAGTTTTTTTGTTGTCAGGTTAAATGAATAGATTAGTCTGAAATCCTTGTGCCCGGAATCTTTTTTAGGCGTTTCCTTGGGTGCAATCAGAAGCCGGTTATTTTTTTGATCATAACAGAGTCCTTCATTATCCTTCCACGGAATTCCGGTTACGAAGGTGGTTCTTTTGAATTTTTCAGTGTCATAACCGGCGATCTCGGTCAGAACTCCATCGCTGCGGAGTACATAAATTGTTTTATTGACTCTGGCTATGCCTTCATAATCGCCATCATAACCTGTAAAGATCTGTCTTATTGTCTGGCTCCTGTTAATATCATAAATATAAACCGTCTCATGTTCATCCTGGACACAGGCGATTGTTGAGGCATCCAGTTCTGTAATTCCGGAAATCTCAAAAAGGTTCGCCGGTAATATGTAAACCTTATCAGGAGCGGAAAGATCATAACCGGCATTTAAAACTGGTTTAGTAACTTTATTTGACGGTGGCTTATTTCCTGTCTGACCACATGCTGCCAGCTGAAAAACAATTAGCAGAAAGATCTGGTGAAACAATTTCATGATGATTGAAATTAATTTAATCTGTTATATAGGTTCATCTGATAAGATCTTAATAATAACGTGCATTCAGATTATTCTGGTATTTATGTTATTTTTGATACTATAGTTTGTTGAGTTACATATGCAAAATAGTAATTTAATTGGAAAATTATAAGATAATCTCAATTATGAAATTTGATCATCAGGCATTTCAGGTATCGGACATTGACAGGTCCATTGATTTTTATGTGAATAAGCTGGGCTTTAAATTGATATCCAATGAGGTTAATAATGAAGAACAGGAGGCATTTGCTTTTGTGGTAAATGGCGATGCCAGGATTGAATTGCTTCAGGATCTGGCGGGACCTTATGAGAAACCGGTCATAAAGAGGCCATATTGTCCTCATTTCTGTCTGGAAACTGATGATATGGATAAGACAGTAAAAATGCTGAAGGAAAATAATATAAATATTGTCAGAGGTCCCCTTGAGATAAAAGGGGAGGAGACATGGATTTATTTCTCCGATCCGGATAATAATATACTGGAGTTTATACAGTGGTTTCATAAGAAGTGAGGTTTACGGCATCCGGAGTCCGGCGTCCGGTGTGCGGCTCGTGGCATCAGGTGTCCGGTGACTGGTACCCTATATTCTGACTTCCGACTTCCCAATTCCGGCTCATTTTAATTTGACTTGAATTGTTCTTATTCATAATTTTGATAAAAGAACCTAAGATCATTTTAAGTAATAATTCAATGAAAAAGTTTTTTACCCTTGTTATCACTTTAGTGATTTCAATTTTAGCATTCACCCAGTCACCCCAGAAGATCAGTTACCAGGCAATTATCAGGAATTCATCAAATACACTTGTAGCTGATAAGACCATAGGAATGAAAATCAGTATTTTGAAAAGCACTGCCACAGGCACTGCCGTTTATGTGGAGACCCAAAGTCCGAAAACAAATGCTAATGGACTTATTGCAATTGAAATCGGAGGAGGGACAGTCGTTTCAGGGGTATTTTCAGCCATCGACTGGTCAGCTGGGCCATACTTCCTGAAAACTGAAACAGATCCGGCAGGAGGAACAAGCTATACAATTACCGGGACCAGCCAGCTGTTGAGCGTTCCCTATGCTCTCTACGCAGGGAAAGCCGAGGGGGCAGCTGACCTGGAGGATATGAATAAGCTAAGGCAGCGAGTACTGAGCCTTGAAGAGATTTTTTACAGGCAGCTCCCTGCTCCGGGAGAAGGATTAATGGCGTTTTATCCCTTCAAAGGCAATGCGAACGATTTCAGCGGGAACGGCTGGGACGGTACAGTTAACGGAGCCACATTGACCACCGACAGGTTCGGCAAAACTGATAACGCATATCATTTTACAGGGACTACAAATATCTCAACACAATTCCCGGGAGTTTCAGGCAGCGGAGACCGGTCAATATCTTTCTGGGCAAAAATCCCTTCCGGTGAAGCCGGAGGGAGTTGCTGCTTCTATGGGTCAACAGCAAACGGGGCATTCTTTAATCCGGGTGTTTTTGCTCAACCCACACCTCATGTACATCTTGACATCAGCAATGCATATCTTGATTGTCCGGCTCCAAATGCAGGCGATGGGAAATGGCATCATTTTGTATTTATTTTTTCCACCCAGTCCGGGACATCTCTTAATGGTATAAAGGTTTACTACGACGGGGAATTGCTTTCAGGATATACAGGTAATAATTTTACTACTTATCCGATCAATACGGGAGCCACAACTAAATTCACAATCGGAGGAAAGACCGGCTCGACCTCACAGCTTTCGGTTGATGACCTAAGATTTTACAATCGCGTACTGGAGGATACTGAGATATTACAGTTATTTTATGAAAGCGAATTTGCCGGACAGGCATTTGTCAGCGATGCTGACGGAAATACTTATAAAGTCATCAAAATTGGCGAACAAGTATGGATGGCAGAAAATCTCAGAACGACAAGATACAATGATGGAACCCAAATACCTTATGTGACAGATGCCGCTGCCTGGATTAATCTGACTACACCCGCATATTGCTGGTCTAATAACGATTTAGGGAATAAACCGGTTTACGGATCTTTATATAACTGGTACACAGTAAAGACAGGAAAGTTATGTCCCTCCGGCTGGCATGTGCCAACGGATGCAGAATGGACGATTATGGAGAACCACCTCGGTGGATATACAATTGCAGGCGGAAAATTGAAGGAAGCCGGGACTGAACACTGGCTTGCCCCAAATACTGATGCTACAAATGAATCGGGATTTACTGCACTTCCGGGAGGTTGGCGTGATGGAACGAATGGGAGTTTTTTAACACTTGGGTTAGTAAATATGTTCTGGACATCACAGGAAACCTCTCCTGATCGTGCCTATTGGCGCGAAATATACTATTCTGACGGAGCTGTATATCATAAAAGCGGCGGAGATCCACGCTTTGGAATGTCTATAAGGTGCGTAAAAAATTGACGGAAAATATTCAAAGTTTTTATATTTTAGTTGTTTTGCATTTATAAATTATTCTGACATGGCAAAACATATTGGTATAGTTGCATGCAGCTATGAGGGAGCTGCATTATGCTACCGGACGATCAGCAATGAAGGATCTCTTTATATGGGTGAATATGCCCATCCTGAGGTAAGTCTTCATAATCACCCTCTGAGTGAATATATGAAATTCATAAACAGGGATAACTGGGAAGGGGTTGCAGATTTAATGTTGTCATCTGCCGAAAAACTGCAGAAAGCAGGTGCTGAATTCTGTATCAGTCCCGATAATACAATACACCAGTCATTTATGTCTGTAATTAAACGGTCACCTCTTCCCTGGCTTCATATCGCTGAAGAAGTTGCAAAAATTGCAAAAAAGAACAATTACAAAAAAGTAGGTATTCTTGGCACGAAATTTTTAATGGAAGGACCTGTTTATCCTGATATTTTAATAAACCGGAACATTGATTACTCCATACCTTCTGCGGAGAAAAGGTCAAAAATTAATGACATCATTTTTAAAGAGCTAGTATATGGAAATATTTTAGAAAGATCAAGAAAATATTTTCTTCAGGTTATTAATGAGCTAAGATCAGACGGATGTGATTCAATCGTTCTTGGATGTACAGAAATACCCCTGATTGTACCTCCTGAAGATACATCTTTACCTGTAATGGATTCCACCAGGATCCTGGCACGGGCGGCTTTGATGTTTTCGTTGGGGCGTGATTCGGATTAGCCCGTGAGCCTCACTTTAATTCACTCCTGAACTGTCTGATATACCCTGTAATGATAAGATATTGAGCAAACAGATAAGTTGACATTACAACTATTGATGAGCCCGTGAAAGGATGGCCGAACTTATTTATTGCCAGGGCTGAATCAGAAATCAGGAACAGAATGGCACCGGTCAGGACAAGCCAATAGCTTAAGGCATTTACCTTCTTAAGCCGGTTAATGGCTCCTGTAAGCATAGCAAGAATGACAAAAGTATATATGATTACGGGTATCATCATATCGCCCAGGTCGTTATGCAGATAAAATATTATTCCGGTACCGAAAAGCAATACCGGTAATAGTAACCAGATACCTCTTTTATTTATAAAGTTTTCCCCCCGGGTCATAAAGAATGTTGTCAGATACATAACATGTGCCAGAAGAAAGGAGATAAGTCCGGGAATAAAAAGATCGGCTCTCTCACTATGGATCTCCAGGAGCACATCCCCGGCCCAGGAAAAAAACAATCCTGCGATCATTAGTTTATGTAGAAAATTATCCCCCGGCTTCAGGTTTACAATAAAAATAACCGCCAATACCGGGATCATAAGGGTTTTAAGGATGAACGCAGCAGGAAATGAAGGAAAGTTCGCAATTAACAGGAATAATATCCCGATAACGAAGAAAATGATAGAAAGTACCAGGGTTCTCATCTCAGAGTCATGTAAAAGATAAAGATAATGAGAGGAGTTGTTTATCCCATGTATATTGAAACAAAAAATTAACTTTAAGCTTAAATATTTATGCTCTTTGCATATCCTTTGTGGGATCACAAAGAGCACAAAGAATTACAGCAAATTATTAGCATTTATTTTAATCGGATTTTCTGGATTTTTGTATACTATAAAACTAGTTTAAATGAAAAAACTTTCAATCTTTTTATTATTCCTGCCACTTTTTTGCGGGTGCCAGACAAAGAAACAACCTGTTATTGATCAGGAATTTAAGCAACCATTTCATTCCTGGGCTCCGGCGCCTCCAATGGGATGGAACAGCTGGGATTGTTACGGACCAACAGTTACAGAAGATGAGGTTAAAGCCAATGCCGATTATATGGCAAAGAACCTGAAAAAGTATGGTTGGGAATATATTGTTGTGGATATCAGATGGTATGTCGAAAATGATCATGCCGGAGGCTATAATCAGGAAGATCCTGTTTTTGTGATGGATGAGTCCGGTCGTTTTACACCGGCCCTTAACCGTTTTCCTTCTGCAAAAGATGGCAGGGGTTTTAAGCCATTAGCGGATTATGTTCATAACCTTGGACTGAAATTCGGGATCCATGTGATGAGGGGTATTCCCGTCCTTGCGGTAAAGAATAATAGTCAGATTTCCGGTACCAGGCTTAGGGCACAGGACATATACAGTCCGGAAGATCAATGTCCCTGGCTGAAGGATATGTATACAATAATTGCAGGTAAGGAAGGAGCTCAGGAATATTATAATTCAATCCTCCAGCTATATGCATCGTGGGGAGTCGATTTTGTAAAAGTAGATGATCTTTCAGGACATCTGGATGAAATTGAACTGGTCAGAAATGCAATCGATAATTGTGGAAGGCCGATAGTATTGAGCCTTTCTCCTTCAGGTAACAAAACAGAGGATGCTGATTTTCTGAGGGATCATGCAAATATGTGGAGGACAACTGGTGATTTCTGGGATAACTGGCCTGACCTTAAGGATGAATTTGAAGTTTGCAACAGATGGTCATCATACAGCGGACCCGGATATTATCCTGATGCAGACATGCTGCCCCTGGGGAAAATAGGGATTCGTGCCGAGAGAGGAGAACCGAGATGGTCGCGGTTCACACAAGATGAACAATATACATTAATGACTTTATTTGCAATCTTCAGGTCACCCCTGATGTTTGGCGGGGATCTGCCCTCAAATAATGAGTTTACTCTTTCACTGATCACCAATGAAGCTGTGATAAATGTTAACCAGCACAGCAGGAATGGCAAACAGCTTTTCAGGGAGAATGACCTTATAGCCTGGATCGCTGACGATCCGGTGACAGGGGATAAATACCTTGCACTATTCAATGCAAGCGATCAGACGGGTGAGGCAGAAATATCTGTACAATTTGACCAGCTGGGGTTGAAGGGATCACATGTTATTACAGATTTATGGTCGGGTGAGAAACTGGGAAGGTTCAGAAATACTTTCTCCCGGAGGATCAATCCACATGGTGCAGGATTGTACAGGATAGAATAATCTTTTCCAGCTATTTTTATGTACTTTCTTTGCTTCTCCAAAGAAAGTACCAAAGAAAGGAGACCACGGGC
>CAYPHL010000074.1:0-20952 GCA_964410385.1 uncultured Rikenellaceae bacterium
CTGTGTGAAAATCCTGATCTACCCCCCATCCCCCCAAGGGGGGCTTTGTAAGCATCAGTAATTCATTAAGTCCCCCCTGGGGGATTTAGGGGTAAAACGACACCAGGAGGATTTTCACACAATCTCATTTACTGATGGATAAAAGTATAATTTTCCAGATACTTAATAAGGGTATTTCTGTAATTCGATAAATATTCATATAAATTAATCATGCGGCTTTCCAGGGTGGTTAAATCCGCATCCTTGTACTGATCATAAATTGAATTTTTGATAATTTCGCTATCAGAATAATATGGGAATAATTCAGCATAAGTATTCTCAAAAACATTCTGCAAAACTTCAGGTGTCAGCTGTGTCAGTAACTCCCTGAACTGAACAAGGTATTTCTCATAAAGGAAGGGGTCGGCGACAATCTTTTTATCAAGTACATCTTCCGTTGAAAAAAATAACTTGTTCCCTGTAAATTTTCTGCTTTCAGCAAATCCTTCATGAGGTGCTGAAGAAAATACATCATCGTAATCCCAGGGAATTATACCGAACTTATCCGTTAAAGGATCTATAAAGAAATAGACCTCATCCGTATAATCTCCATTCCTGACAAAAAAATTGAAAGCAAGCCATTTCATATACATATCTGTTTCAAGCCATTCTGACAGAGTATCATAAAGGCTTTCACCTTCGTATTTATTCAAACAATGGTAAATCTGTCTGAAACAGTTCATGTACTTCTTAGTTTCATCCCTATCTGTTTTCTTACCTGTCTTTAATTTATCTATTTTGCCATCGTATCCCCTCCTTATCAGCAAAGGTGAATTCTTCTTTTTCAGAGCCCAGTCTTCAGGACGTTCAATGAGCATGTAAACCCCTTCACTCCGGCCATTGACTATCAGTTCACAGAAGGAATAGAAAAGGCTAAAAAGCCCGGAATTCTCCATCATTTTAAATGCCAGATAGTTATTGCAGTAGTTCCTGTCCATCGATAGGCTTAATAAATAAAACTTCCTGAAAGTTTCATTTCTTTCACCATGATTGAATGATGCTGCAGATTTAAGACTGAAGCTGAAACTCTTTCTCGGGAAATAGAGTGTCGACTGTCCCCTGGTCTTTATTTCTTTGGGTTCCAGCTTTTGCCCGTTAATAGTCAATGCTGACGGATAAACATTATCTTTCTCTCCGGTTCTGGCTTTAATATTTTCGAATTCGCGGCCGGGAGTAATGATACTAATTGTATTTTCAATTTTCTTCCCAGGGCCGGTTAAATTTAATTTTTTATCACCTGATAATGCCGGCTGACTTTGGGCAAAATAAATACCCTGAATTGAAAATATCACAAAGACTCCAAATTTAAGACCTGGACACATATTTTCAATATTAACTTTCCATTCAATATGGAAAATTTATACCAAGATACAACACAATAATATTGAAGTCAAATTTTTTAAAGCGGTACCACAGGAATGATAACGGAATTCAGTTCCTCTTTTCAGAGTCACTGCCGATACAGAACAGATTCTCAAAACCTCTGAGATATATCCTGCCATTACTAATTGCCGGTGATGCGAACATTCCTTCACCGATTGAATTCTTTGAAATATAGTCGAATTTCGGTCCTGGTTTTATTACAGTAATAATTCCCTTATCATTAGGCATATATATCAGTCCGCCTGCAAGAACCGGTGATGGATACTGCAATCCCAGATTTTCTGTCCAGAGGGTATTTCCTGTGGCAATTTCGATGCAATGTACCTGGCCGGTGGTCATTGTTGTAAAAAGATAATCATCCGTGCAGACAGGTGATGGAACATAATATGCGCCCTTCCGTGTCTGCCACAGAACATGGCTTTTGGTCACATCACCCCGGCCATCAGGTTTAACAGCTACAAGGATCCTGACAGGCCAGGCGCTGCTGACGAGTACGAGACCCGATTTCTCATTATAAACGGGGCTGGAACAGAAATCCTCGGAGGGACCACTGGCAAACCAGTATTTCGTACCATCATCGGGATTATATGAAGCGATCTCCCTGTTGCCGCAGAATATCATCTGCGTTTTCCCGGCTATATTTCTTATAATAGGTGTGCTGAAACTGTGAGAAGGATTTGGATGAGGCACTTTCCATAAGATTTTCCCGGTAGCCCAGTCCAGGGCTGCAACAAATGATCCTTCCTGACTGTTGCCGTTAATGATTACCTTATCTTTATATATTACCGGGGAACAACTGTATCCGTGCGGGCTCTGAAATGTTCCCGGCCGTTGCAGCCATACCTGCCTGCCGGAGAAATCATATGCAGCCACAACAATATCCTGCTGATCCAGGAATGAAACATATACTCTTGAACCGTCAGTCGCCGGAGTCCCTGATGCAAAACTGTTATTGTCATGTTTCTTTTCAAAAGGTGTTTTCAGAACGATTGTCTTCCATAACAAATTGCCGTTCTTACAATCATAACATAACAATATCTTTTCCTGCGTTGCCTGTATCGCAGTCACCAGGAAGAGCCTGTTTTTCCATATTACCGGAGAGGAATAGCCGGTTCCCGGTACAGGTACTTTCCAAAGAATATTGGTTACCGAATCCCATCTTACGGGAAGATTGCTTTCAGAACTTGTGCCGTCACCATTCGGGCCACGAAAGCATGGCCAGTTCTGTGCCTGTACGACAGACGTTAAATTTAAAATAAGAATTGAAAGAAAAATACTTAAAAATCTGATCTTTGCCATAATGCGGATAATAATACTGATTAAGAAAAATAATTAGTCTGCGGCAATATACATGAGTTTAAGCTATGACCGAACAAAATGTTGTATGTTTTATATTATTTTAAGAACGTAATCTGTGTTCTTATCTCCCTCCGGCTAAAGTCCATAACATACCCGCATATTCATGAATCACGCTTTCCATCATTCCGATATACCCTGCCGAAGGCATCCATCTCCAGCGGTATTTTACCGATCCGTATTTGATCAGCTGGTTTGTCGGAGCTGCTATCGGGTCCAGTCCGGCTCTTCTGAACAGAAGCATTGCCCTGGGCATATGGATATCACTTGTTACAACAATAAGCTTTTTTTCAGATCTGAAGTTCTTTACATATTCTTCGGCTTCCTTGGCTGTGTTGGCAGGTTGAAATTGCATTGCCATCTGTGAAGAATCAACTCCGAGAATCAGAGCAGTCCGGTAAAGTATTCCAGCCTGTGAAAGGTCTGATCTTCCCTTATAACCCGAAAGTATCAACCTGCTGCCCGGTATCATATTATGGATACGGATCCCTTCGACCACCCTTCCCAGAGCATTTATGGACAACTGGTTGTTCGGGGATAATCCTTTATCATCAGAATGCCCTCCTCCGAGGATTATAATATCACAGGAATCAGGCAGGGCCCTGATTGATTCATCTGTAAGGTGGGGATATTTATTCTCGAGGGATTTTACAAGAAGCTTTGGCAGAAAGGGTGTGGAAATGATAAAGAACCAGATACCTGAAATAATAAGAAGAACCTTTCCCTGCCTTTTATGACCTGAAATAAAAAAAACACCTGATGCGATCAGAAACAGGTAAAGTACAGGAAGAGGCATGATTATTAATGAAAGAAATTCACGCATCGGTCTCGAGATTTTTTAATAATAAGCCAGATAAGCATCCGCCTGAATAAAATTAATCACGGTTCAAAAACTAAAAAGCTTAACAGGATTTAGTGCCGAATCCATACTTTCTCAATTTCTGCAATATACAACTTATGAAGTCCTCCCTTATTTGAATAATGGGTTTTTAAAGGTCCGGGAACAAGAAATTCCTCCTCTTTAAGCACGGTAGCGTAAAGCTTCCGGCATTCCATTATCAGCTTTGCTTCTTTGAAAGCGGGATATCCCGTTTCCGTAAAATGGGCAGTCAATCCCGCTTCAGCTATCTTATCACAATCCCTTCCGCTCTTTGTCCCGCAAATATTAAGGGCATCGCGGTAAGTTTCATCATAGAAGGTGAGTGTGAATCCCTCCGAATCCTCAATGAATCCGAAAGTATATCTTTCCGGGCGTACAAAGACAAAAGCTACAGGCTTGTTCCAAAGGTGTCCCATCCCACCCCAGTTAGCCGTCATAGTGTTAAATTTCCGTCTGTTTCCGGCAGTTACAAGCATCCAGTCGGAAGCAATCAGTTTTATCAGGTTACCTTCAATCTCCGAAGGCTTTATAATTCGGTATCCTTCTCTTTTCATATATATTCTTGTTTAACAGAATTATAAAATTCCGCAAATATATTCATTCCTGTGCAATCAGAACATATAACATCTGACTGTGATCCAGTGGAGCCCTGTGTAAGTTTAAAAATTTAATGTAAGAAATCTCCTAAAAATATTCATTATATAATCTTTTTTTGTTAATTTCATATTAAGGATTTAAATCCACTTACGTATTTATAAAAACCTGATTCGATTAATTAGCGGACTGATCATCCCACGTCGGGTATGTGCAAGTAAAAAACGACAAAAAATAACAGAGTAACCAGCCAGTAAATGAATTATGCGGGAACTGAGCTGAAAATCGGTAAGAATTGATCATATAAATGTAATTATTTATGAAGAAAAGATACTTTTTAAGTTTGATTGCTTTCACTTTATCTGTTATTTCATTTTGTCAGGTGACAAATGATATTTCGAAAGTACCGCCCTTATCAAAAGGGAAAATTATCATGAATGATGGTTCATCCATTACTTTCAGGCAATTGACAGTTCAGAACAATACTGTTTCGTTTACTGATTCACAATCAGAAATCCGCACCTGTGCCGGTGCTGATGTTTATAAGATATCGCGGACGGGTAATAATGCACTTCTGGGTGCTCTGACAATCGGCCTCAGCGGAATGGCGGGAGGTTATCTTGGTACACGTAACTGGAAAGACTATCCGGAACTGAGCGGAAAAGAAACTTCATTCATTGTCGGGGCCGGACTGATTAGTGCGGCAGTAGGTGCCATTACTGGTCTCCTTGTAAAAAAAGACAAAACTGTTTACAAGAGTTCAACGTCCTTTGGTCTTTTTCCGGGCCTGAATATTTATGGGAATAATAAGCCAAATTTCAGTCTTACCTGCAGAATTAATTTAAGATAACCTGTTTAAATAGACATTTAAATCTGTTGAAATATGAAAAGATCAATATTTATTGTCTCATCGTTAGTAATTATCAGCCTCCTTGTTGCATCCTGCTCTTCATCAAAATACCTTCCTGCAGATGTGAGCAGGAATGCCATGAGCATTGCCAATCCGGATAATAAAGCTGTGGTTTATATTTACAGGATATCCTCACTTGGCTTCGCCGTAGGATTGGGGGTGGATATAAATAACAAGGAAGTGGCAACATTCTTCCCAAAGCAGTTCTATATGTGTGTTCTTGACCCGGGGAAATACGCCTTTACCGGCCATGGTGAAAATGAAGATGACCTGATACTGACTCTTGAGCCTCAGAAGAAATACTATATCGAAGTTACACCCCAGATGGGATGGGTCAAAGCCAGGTGTAAACTTGAGTCGGTTGAGCCATCAGCGGGTAGTACTAAAGTCCAGAAATGCAAACTCGTTGGACTAAATACGGAAGCAAAGACATTACTTCAGTACAAGGAATAGTTCTCTTAAAACTGAACTATTAGAACTTCCGGGGCCTGAGCCTGACAAATACAAAAACCTTATCTGATCATGGAGCGTGGCGTTCCGTTAAATCAGACTTTTCCTGTATTTCTCATATGAAACTTTCTCCGGTTCAGCGCTCCACCCTGATATGATCCCGCCATAAAAGTAGAATATAACATCAAATACTACTTTACTGTTCTGTTCGGTAACCTGATAATGTTTTGTATAACCGTATTCATTTATCAGTTTATATTCACTCAGATCAAGGTTACCCTGACTATTATCCCTCGAGAACTGGTCAGCCAGAGTTTTTGCCACAGGCTGCAGATCCTTGTTCCTTCTTGGTGAATTATTAAGGCGGTTAACATATTCTTCTCCGGAATTACCCTGAAGGGCCCCTCTCGAAAGAGATTCGATAACGGCAAAATCAGTTTTTCGTAACTCAGGAATTGATGCAGCTTTGGCTCTGCTGAGAGATACCAGTATATGCAGATCAACACCTTTCATGATACCATGGTTATCAAATGGATTTTTATTAACTGACTTTGTGACCGTGACAGCGGATTCAGGTTTGATTTCTGCACGTGATGCCCTTGCACTGTCGGCATATGTTTTAAACCTCTGCCTGACCTCAGGCGACCGCAGGCTGCTGACTGTGAAAATTGAAATACCCGCGGCTCCGTTTTTCAATGCTGCATCCATACATTCGAACATAAGCTCACTGTTGGATCCTGTCATTCCGCAGTAAAGGGTTGTCATGGGATTCTTATCCCTAACATTTTCAAGTGTACAATCGGAAATAAAGCTTACATCACCGGTATAGAAATTATGATAAACCATTGGAAACACTATATCCAGATTCCATTTCCCCCAGTCCTGACGTACCATTTTTCTGGACATTGCCGGTGTGGGGAAGGGTGATGCAGCCATTACTTTCCCATACGAATGAACTACTTCGGCTATCTCATTTGCTACTTCCGTTATCTGATCACAACGGAACTGAAGCCATTTTTCATCAGCTGAAGGATCTTCCTGATCACGCGGATCATAGCCGTATTTATCTTTAAATATTCTGATCATTTCAGGATGATAACCATAATCAAATTCAGGATACTCCTTATCCTGAACGATACCATATCTCGTCCACAAGGTTGTAGGAAGTATGACATCCACAAAACGATGATAATCAATAGCAATACCGTTAAGACCTTCAACTTCACAATATGCCTTTACCTTGTTTTTAATATGTTCCCGCACTTCTGGAAGCGCGGGACACATGAATTTATAGTAATCAACATATGCCTTTGTATCTGCCAGACTCTCCCCTTTTCTGTTCACGCTCAGCCATTCCGGATGTTCCCTGACTATTTTGTCCCTGTCATGTTCCAGGTTCATTGTCCAGAGCCAGGCATATACCTCGATCCCATAATTATGAGCAACGGGAACTGCTTTACGGTAATCGTCAGGTGTGGGTGCATTCAGCATAACACCATCAAGGCCGGTTTCCTTCATAACAGCGCAGACCGAGTCAAAATTCATTCCCGGCCTGTAATCCAGCCAGGTCCAGAACATAGGATATTCAGAGGATTTTTCAGGCTTTTTCTCAGAACAACCTGATAATAAAGCCACAACAATAAAAAGCAAAATTAAGATTGAGTTTTTCATATGTCAGTTAATCTGATTAAATTAAAAATTTTCATTATTTACTATATCCCTTTGTGTCCTTCGTGTGAACTTCGTACTCTTTGTGGTTTAACAAAGAATTTTATTTAACCACAAAGGGCACAAAGGATACACAAAAGTTATGATTAAATACAGTTAAGTTAGTTTTGATTATTGTCTATTATTATTTATGAATCTGAAACTCTGAAACCCTGAAACCCTGAAACCCTGAAACCCTGAAACTCTATAACTCCGGAACCTCAAACCCGGAATCTTGAACCCCGAACCCGGAACCCTGAACCCTGAACAATCACTTATACGCCGCTTCCACAAACGCTTTATACTTTGAAAGAATAACAGCTCTTTTCGGTTTAAGGGTTTGAGACAGCATCCCGTTCTCAACCGACCATGTATCGGATGTATAAAAGGTTTTCTTTATCATTTCATACTCAGAAAGGGATTTATTGATCTTTGCCACTTCCTTATTCAGGGTGGCAACGATTTCCTTACTGCCAATCAGTTTTTCATCACTTTCCCCGACCTTCATATTATTTCCTGCATACCATTCACGAACCTCTTTCATGTTCGGGATTATTATTGCTGAAGCAAATTTCTGGTGTTCTCCGAAAACAATACAATTATCTATGAATGAAGACTCCCTTAGTTTGTTTTCTATCATCTGGGGAGCTATATATTTCCCGGACGAAAGTTTGAATATCTCCTTTTTACGGTCAGTTATCATCAGATATTTTCCATCTCTGAGATAACCGATATCTCCTGTATGCAGCCATCCTTCTTCATCTATTATTTCACGTGTTGCTTTTTCATCCTTGTAATAACCCCTCATTACATGCTGACCGCGTACCAGTATTTCCCCGTCATCTGCAATTCTTAGTTCTGTATTGTCAAGAGGAGTGCCATTGGTACCAAGAACATTATTTGCAGGAGGGTTTACAGAAATTACCGGTGAAGTTTCAGTCATCCCGTAACCCTGGTACAGATGAAGCTTTGCAGCGGTGAATAAACGTATTATGTTCGGGCGTATTGCAGCTCCTCCGGTTACCACCCACATTTCATGACCACCCAGATTATCGCGCCATTTGCTGTAAACAAGACGGTCTGCAAGCCTATGTTTTAAACGATAAAAGTAACCTTCTCTTTTATTGTCATAATTGTTGGCGAAATGCCAGGCCCATCTGTAAATGAGCTTTTTAAATCCTGTAAGATTTTTACCTGCATCCTCTAGCTTTGAATACATCATTTCAAGTACCCTGGGTACAGCGCAGAATCCGTCGCCATGGAAGCTCGCCAGATCACGGGCTATTGTCGACAGACTTTCGGCATAATAAGTACTGATACCAAGCTGCTGAAATTCATAGTTCATTGTCCTCTCATAGGCATGACAGAGAGGAAGAAAACTGAGCATCTTGTGCTGTGGTCCGGCTGTTTGTCTTATGGCATGACCGTAAGAATCAAATGTAAGATTCCGGTGTGTAAGCATAACCCCTTTCGATTCGCCCGTAGTTCCCGAAGTATAAATAATTGTTGCAACATCATCAGGGGAGACTTCCTTCTTATTACTCTCTATTTCAGGATCATATTTCCCCCTGTTTTGCTTTCCGAGTGAGATCAGATCATCCATGCAGAATCCGCAACCGCAGTTATCTATCGTCATAACTTCTGCAGCGTGATCCATCCTTGCGATTATGGGAGTAAGCTTGTTGTACAATGATCTGCCACCCAGAATAATAAGTTTTGCATCGCTGTGATTGAAGACATGAAGGAATTCCCCTTCACTCAGGGTCGAATATACAGGGACAAAGATAAGCCGGGCAAGAGTACAGCCCATATCCAGGAAATTCCATTCCGGACGGTTATTGCAGATAACAATAACCTTATCGTCCGGCCTGTATCCCTTTGCCATGAGTCCGCCTGCAACATCCCAGGATGCTTCAACATACTCATCAACACTGACTTTAATCCACTTCCCATCGGAATATTTTGCGAAAATGTCGTCCTTGGGAAATCTGGTCTTCAGAATATCAAGATATTCAAAGGTTCGGGTAGGTATCATGGCCGGATTATGAAAATGCAAAAATAAAGAATTTTCAGTGTGTCCCGAATTATATTTCCGGATTACCCTTCATGCTTCATCTATCGGATATTACAACTTCATTATCAGTTGAAATCGGCTACAGACCGGGTGCAATAACCGGTTTTGCCGGTGTCGGATAAGAAGGAGGAGTAATTTTCAACTTACCCTGCTGATCCAGCAATTTTAATGCTTCCCTGACAGCACGCCCGAGCTGAGGATCGATACCTTTCGAAAGCGAAACTGCATCTTGCCTTACCTCGATATCCGGTGCGATCCCTTCATTTTCCGCTATCCATTTTTTATTGACCGGATCAAAGACTGCATTATCGGGAGCAGTGATCGATCCTCCGTCAACCATCAGATAATGGACAGAAGATTTAACAAGACCTCCCCAGGTACGGGTTCCGATCAAAGGTCCGATTTTTTGCTGCCGGAACACCCACGGGAAAAAATCGCCTCCAGAACCGGACATTTCATTTATCAGAAGCACCTTGGGCCCCAATATTCCTGCGGGTATGCGGAAAGGTATTCCTCCTGGCGCCTCATTAGTTATCGCTGCTCTTAGTTCCCGGTTCATAAGATCAACCATATAGTCATCAAGAAGTCCTCCTCCGTTGAACCGCTCATCAATTACAGCTCCTTCCTTATCCTGTTGGGCAAAGAAATAGCGGTTGAAAGAGATGAAACCACCACTGCCTGTATTTGGTACCCATACATAAGCTAACCGTCCGTCTGACAATTTATCTACCAACCGCCTGTTATCCTCCACCCATGCCCTGATACGTAAATTGGTTTCGCTGGCAATGGGTTTAACAACTTCCTGCCATGACCCTGAAAAATCAGGGACTTTGTTGATATGAAGTGTTGTCTGTACATCAAGTGTTCCGTCAAGGAAAAGGTAAGGATCATCTGCATCAGTCAGTTCTTTACCATTGATCCCCACCAGATAATATCCTTCCTGGATCTTTATTCCAGGCCTGTCCAGCGGACCTGACAATTCGGGATTCCAGCTTTCTGTTGTGTAGATGCGCGTGATCTTCCACCTTTTGTTGTCAGGTACAAGATCTGCCCCCAGCAATCCTGCAGCAGATTTGTCAACTTCGGGGAAATCACCTCCACCAACAAAACTATGCCCAACCGATAATTCACCATTCAATTGATCCAGGACATAATTAAGATCAGCACGATGTCTGACATAAGGTATCAACGGGGAATACTTTTCATAAACTTTATTCCAGTCCCTGCCGTGCATACCCGGATCATAGAAATAATCCCTCTCATATCGCCAGGCTTCCTCGAATATCTGTTTCCATTCCTCTGATCTGTCAAGCAGTGTTTTAAGTGATATTTTAACTGATTTGCCGTCAGCGCCGGTAGCAGAGGAGGTATTCATTATCTTCCAGTCGCTCCCGACTTTTGCAAGCATTTTGTTGCCATCGCCTGAAACAGATACCTGCATGGCACCACTTATAAATTCTTTGGCTTCCCGCTTTTCCAGAGTGTATTTTTGCAATACAAGCCCGGTAACATCAGGTTTTTGCTGGCCAATGAACAGTGTTCCGGAAGGGCCGGCAATTATCAGGCGGTAATTGCCTCTGGACAGAGGTATTGATATGGTTCGCCGTTCAATGTTTTTAAAATCAATAACTACAGGGACCGGTTCCTTTGTTCCTGTTTTAGTCGTATCTTTCTGCTCAGTTTTTTCCTTCACCTGCCTTTTTGATGTCGTTTTGACAGCAGCTTCCGGTTTATTTTGTTCAGCAACGCTTTCCTCATCACTGCGGGGTTTAAATGGTGAAAGATCATCTTTTTTAAGATTTATTATATAAACCCCATAGGTAGGATCGGATGTGATTGAACTCGTATTTGCCCATCCTGAACCAAGCGCCAGATTAGTACTTGCCAGAAAATACAGATGATGTCCGTCTCTGTCCCAGGCAGGAGAAAAAGAATCGGCGAAGGAGTTTGTTAAAGTAAATATACTGTCACTTTTTACCGACCAGACCCTGATCTGTCTGAAATTATTCCTTCCTGTCTTTGTAAAGGCCAGCCATCCTGAATCGTGTGACCAGACAGGCCCCATGTTTCCTCTCTCAGTATTGGTCCCGGCTGTATCAATGGTCCGTATTGTACCTTTCAGAACATCCACGATCCTCAACCTGACCTTATCATCGACAAAGGCAATAAGTTTTCCATCGGGTGCCCAGGCTGGTTCCCATGCCATTTTTGATTCACCGATGGAGATTATCCTTGGTTTTGAAAGACCGTCCTGTGAAGCAATATGCAGGGCATATCCTTTCCCGCCTGCATCTGAGAACCATGCTATCTCGTTACCTTTGGGTGACCATACAGGAGCATGATCAGCAGATCCTGATGTTTGTGTCATATTTCTTGCATCTCCGTTTTCAGCAGGAATTGTAAATATTTCACCGCGTGATTCCATCAGGACTCTTTTTCCGGTGGGGGAAAGAGAAGTTGAGGTTATGCTTTTGGTAATATCCTCCCATTTGGTCTCTGCCCATGGGAAATCACCTTTTACAGTTATGTCCAGCTGCCTTGATTTGTCAGTTGTTAAATCCAATATATGAAGGTATCCGTCGCGTTCATAAGCAAGATTATTACCGAATCCGTCCAGCCATTTGATATCTGTACCTGTAAAATTTGTGATCTGTTTCAGATCTCCTGATGCGGGATTGAATGACCAGATGTTACAAGTCCCGTCACGGTCCGAAATAAAATAGATATTTTCCTTCAGCCATAACGGCTGAATATCGGTAGTTGACTCACAAGGTAAGAGCGCCTCACCCTTGTCAGCCAGATTAAGAATAAT
Organism: uncultured Rikenellaceae bacterium; assembly: GCA_964410385.1. Classification (GTDB taxonomy): domain Bacteria; phylum Bacteroidota; class Bacteroidia; order Bacteroidales; family VadinHA17; genus LD21. Next base: position 12,206 of record CAYPHL010000074.1, read on the forward strand.
CAATGGAGTATTCTGTCCGCCACGGTAATTACGCCACTCTCTGTCCCAGCGTGTTACCCTGTCAATTATGATCCGGGCGCCGTCAGGAGAAAATGATCCGTCAACAGCCCATTGATCGGTCAATACTTTTGATGGCCCTCCCTTCGTTGATACTATCCATAATCTGGCATAAGATGCAGGGGCATTATCTCTGGCTGATGCATAAAGAATATGATTGCCGTCCGGGGTCCATCCACAGACGATTGCACCGCTTGGATGCCATGTGAGCCTCCTTGGAGTACCTCCTTCATTTGAAATAATATATACGGACTGATTCCCCGAACGGTTGGAATTAAATGCTATCCATTTCCCGTCAGGTGAGAATTGCGGATTGCTTTCAACAGCCTGGGTACTGGTGATTCTCAGGAGATTCTGATTATCAAAGTCTGTTACCCAGATATCGCCACCATAGGCAAATGTGACCTGAGATGAGCTGATCGAAGGCTGGCGTAACAACCTTGTACCCTGCGGATGAACTGCAGAACAAACAACAAACAAAAAGATCGTGAATATTGCTCGAAGATATTTAACGGCATCACAGATAGATAAGCCATCAAACCACCCGCAGGTGAAATGCATTGTAAATGTTCTGTTCATTTGATTTTTAATTTAGTTCTTTGTGGAAATTTTCAATTTTACCAGGTCCGGGTCATTATCATGATCAGGTTGATAAATTAAAGAAAAAAATATACTTATTAAAATTAATTTTACTTTACTGATCATGCTTTAAAAATAGCTTTAAAAAAGATCCCGGAACAGTAAAACATAACTCAGGAATAAGGCTGAACGGGCACGATCTGGGAGTTATATGGACAGCTCCATGGATAATTAATCCTGTCTGTTAGCTGAAATCCTGATCCCCATAACCAGGATATCATCAATTTGTTGAAAACTACCTTTCCATGTTTCTATTTCATTGTCCAGAAGTTGTTTCTGCTTTTCCATGCTTTCAGCATATATAGCCAGCAGAAAATCCTTAAACTTCTGGTATTTGTATTTCTTACGGTCAGGACCCCCGAACTGATCAGCATAACCATCTGTAAAGAGATAAATCAGATCGCCTTCCTCACATTCCATTTCATGATTGGTAAATCTTTGGTTTTCAGCATTGCGATCTCCTATCTCAATATGGTCTCCCTTCAGTTCTGTCAGGTAATCCTTCCTGATATGATAAATAGGATTATTGGCACCCGCGAACTGAAGCTTATTTGTCTTCTGATCGAATATACATAATGATATATCCATACCTTCATAAGCAACAAGTTCACGGTCTTCCCCCTGATGAAGGGCTTCCTGGATTTTTTCATTAAGCTGCTCAAGAATTAATGAAGCTTTGATTGTAGTCAGAGTTTTAACAATATCATTAAGTGAACTTAGTCCGAGCATACTCATAAATGAACCCGGTACTCCGTGGCCTGTACCATCACCTGCAGCGAAATAGATGTAAGAATTGCTCTTTGCTATCCAGTAAAAATCTCCGCTTAATATTTCACAAGGCTTATAAAGGATAAAATACTCTTTCAGGATAGTATCAAGCTTCTTTTTGGGGGGAAGCGTTGCAGATTGAATTCTCCTTGCATAATAAATGCTTGATTGTATTTCCTCTTTCTGTGCCTCAATCTTATTTTTCTGTTCACGTGCAATATCTCTCTGTAACTCAATTTCGTTTTTCTGATCTGCAAGAACTTTATTCTGCTTCCTTATTTCATCGGTTCTCTTCTGTACCTCTTCTTCAAGTAACCTCTTGTCCCTTTGAAGAGATCTGATCCGTAATTTGATATAAGAATATATTGCTGCGATTATCAATATTCCGACGGCAATTATAAACCATTTCCTTTTCCATATTGGAGGTGATATTGAAAATGAATAATATGAGTTATCTGTACTGTACCAGTTTCTCATATCAAGGCTTATCTCTGAAATAAATGAATAATTTCCCGGTGGCAGGTTTGAGTAGGTTAATGTCTGATTACGGCTTGAGTAGTTCCAATCAAGATCATTTCCCTTTAACATATATCTGTACTTTAATCCATCAGGATTACTGAACCAGATTCCGGTGTAACCAAAAGTAAAATTATTTTCCTTATGCCTGAATTTGTCCCTGCCTTTTACAATAGGGTCATAAAACGAATTTTTTGTTGAAAGAAATACTCGAGGGTTCTTACCAATATATTGAAGATAATCAGGGTCATATCTAAGTATCCCCGTTTCTGTGCCGATCCAGATCTTGTCAGCATTATCAGTAAAGACTGAGTTAAGTACAGGATACTGGAAAGAAAGCCAGGAATTCTCGCCAAATTCCAGAATAACTCCTGTTCCGGGCTTATAGAATATCAGTCCAGGGTTAGAGATGACAAGAAGGTTATTCATCTCATCGAATTCTATTGCCTGTATTTTATCGAATTTAATTCCATCACTTCTCCCAATAAGCTTTACGGAGTCTCCATCTATCGTCAGTATACCTTTGTCTCCTGTATTGAACCATGGATTACCCGATTTATCAAGGGCAACACTATAAAACTGTGAAATCCTGATTCCCGAAAAGCCAATACTTTGCAGCCGGTCATTATAAATATATGAAGGAGATCTCATTGATCCGGCAATCCAGGTCCTTCCCCTGGAGTCTGAAGCGGTCTGGTAAATATAAAGATCTTTAAGTGCCGGATCGGACATGATACGGAATTTTGAGACATCTGTGTCAAAGCAGGATACTCCTCCTCCAAGTGTGGAAAACCAGATAAGGTTATTTGCACCGGATATTGATATAATATTATTGTCGCCCAGACCATCAGATTTTGTGTACCGTGTCCAGGTCAAATCCTTGGTATTGAACCGGTATACTCCCTGATCATAAGTCCCTGCCCACATAAATCCTTCATGGTCAGGATAAAGAGAAATAAAATTAGTCCTGGTCAGATGCAGTTTCTCACTAAGATTTTCCCAGATAAATCTACCTTCTTCAACCCTGACTCCCCTGTAAAGCCCTTTTTCACTACATACCCACAAATCATTGCTGCGATCAAAAGCAAGGCTGTAACTGTTCTCGAACGGCAGACCTGTAGAGGTGTTCATAAATTCAAAAACAGGAGGTAAAACCTGGGTTAAAAAGCGTTTGCCTCCAATCCAGATATTGTCCTCCATATCGGTTATAATTGAATTGATCCTGACATTTTCAATATCCTGATCAACTTTGACCTTACGGTAAGAGAAGTGAAAATTGTCGGACAGCCTGAACTGAATGATCCCATCCCTCTCTGTCCCGATCCAAATTTCATCATCCCTGCTTATAGTCAGACTGGTGACAGGTCCGAATTTCCACTCCGATATGTCAATGAATGTCCTGTCATCAGGATTATAAACAGTGATCCCTTTTTCATCGGTACCAATCCAGAGGCGCCCGTCGGGCATAACTTTAATTGTTCTTACCAGATTGTCAGTCAGGCCATCCTTCATGGATATAATCTCACAATTCCCTTTAGAATACTTTGTAATTCCATTGTCGGTAGCAATCCAAAGGTTTTCCTTTCTGTCTGATTCAATATCATAAATATATGTATCAGACAGACCATCATCGGTACCTAAATTTGAAAGGTATTTCCCATCCCATCTGAACAATCCTTCACCAAGAGTGGAAAACCATATTACACCTGAACTATCGGAAATAATATCAGATACGGGGATTGATCCAAGGCCTTCTTCCGGTTTGAACTGGCTGATTGAATTCCCGTCATATAATGAAATTTTACCGTTTTTATGCCCTATCCACAGGATATCTTCATTTGTGAAATGAAGTGCTGTTATATTATTTCCTGCAAGGCTGTCGGCAATGGTGAAAGCAGTATAAGCTACTCCGTCAAAACGGAAAAGTCCCCGGTCAGTACCAAACCAGATCAATCCTCTCGGATCCTGATAGATTATATTGACATTGTATTCTTCTTTCCCCCTGAATAACTCATGATGTTTCAGAAAAGGAGATTGAGCACTTAAAGAAGATTTGAAAGCTGCAATTGAAAGAACCAGGATCAGTAAAAATAATTTTTTCATTTTTTATTTTACTCCTGAAGTTGCTGAAGGTATAAATGTAAAGCTTACATTAACTTTAACCTCCCTGGCAATTTTTTGATTAAGTATTGAAGGTATTGTGATATTATGGTCTGCAATAAATACGGTAAAATTTGCAGAAACTTTAATATTGCCGGTAACTGTCAGATCACATCTTACAATACGATCTATTTCAATACCATGTATGTTAAGCTTACCCTTCGCCCTTATATTGTAATTCCCGGGTACTGTGAGATCAACTTCCTCTATAATCCTTCCCTTGAATGTTGAATTGGGAAATTGCTCGGTTTCAAGGTAATCTTCATTGAAATGGACTTTCTGAAGACTGCTGTTAAATCCCTCGAAAGAATTAACAGGTATCTGGAAACTAAATGATCGGTCATCAATATTTAACACTCCGGCAAGTTTATTGCTCGAAGCTTTAATAAGTTCAAGAGGTGCATCAGAAATAAAACTTACCAGTCCGTTCCTGCAAATTAATATATTATGAGTTTCCTGCGGATGGGAATTCACCGGGGCGATAAGGGAAAGAATAATTATACTGATGAGCCTTAAAATTCTGTTCATTTTATTAAAGGGTTTTACCATTACGACCCAGTGGAAATATCCTGTAAATATTAAAACCTATAAAAACATCTCCATCCAGCCAGTTTCCTCCTGTACGTGCAATAAATCCGGGAGTATACATGAGCTGCGAATTGGTGAAATGTATCTGGAATATATGCCCGCCTGTTTCAATATCTAATCCCAGTGAAAATGAGTCGGAATAATCATCTGCAGTTTTCCCCGGAAAAAGGAAGTAATATTCTCCATTTACGGAGAGTTTATGAGCCAGCTTGTATCTTACTCCCAATCCGGTTGAGAAGACATCATTCTGGTCAGCATCTGCCTTAACCAGGTTGAAGTGCACATAAGAGGGACTTATCTGGACAGAAAGATTCTTGCTGAACTTTCTCGCAATCAGTAACTGGGTTGTATAGGATAACCTGGATGAAAAAAGATTCTCACGTTCAGGATCTTCCCATCTGGTAGTGTAAATAAAAACAGCTGAATACAGAGAAACTGTAAAGGGTATGTTTTTAATCCCGGTTTGTTGTTTTAATAATTTGAACTTAATTCCTCCGTCATAGGTCTTTTCATAGCTGCTTCTCCCCAGTGAAAGTGATAGGATGTCCCTGATTCCATAATCAAATCCAAACCTCGTGGTTCCCTGATCCAGACCGAAGAAATTATAAATTCCTGAGTTTACTGCTCCAAAGCGATGTGAGACTAAGAAATGCAGGTCATTATGCCCGGCAATTTCCACTGATTGCCCGTTAATGATTGTGATCCCCTTAAATGTGCCATAAGCATAATCAGGAGTTGTGTCAGCAGTGACTAATTGAAGTATTTTATCAAGATCCTGGGCGGGAAGATTGCAGACCGTAAAAGTAAAAAGCAAAACAGGAAACATTATATTTTTTTTCATCTCATTCAGAATTCAGGAGCACCATTATCAAGCCAGATATTAATAAGCTTAAGTTCACAGTCAGGTAGTTTACCCCTGTCTTTTGGCATTTTCGAATAACCCGGCAGGTGATTGACAACTCCTCTTAATCTTCCGTCTTTAACCACAATCATTTCTGCTTCATATGTATCATGTCGTACACCCCTGTAGGCTACTTTAGGACCATGGCACATCACACAATTATTTTCCAAAATTATCCTGATCTTCGATTCCCAGGTTACATTTGTAATATCGCAAGGTTTGATCCCATAAAGCTCTTCTTCGCTGTGGTTTACACACGACTGGGATGAAGCTGCAGGAAGAACTGAGAGCAGTAACCATAAAATAATACCCTTATAGCCATTCATGTTATCAGGAAGTTTGAATCTGCATAAATTTAAAAAAATATTAATTACTACGTATTCTAAAATATAATTTTGATTTTCAACTGTATAAATTGATCTCATTGCATTTATTCAGTTTTCATTTTTAAGTGGTCATTTGAAAATCCGATTTTTAAAGCAGTAAAAATCATATATTTGCTATATTAAAGACAGTTCATTAATGTCTAAAACTAAAATCGCAATAATTGCAATAAACTTCATCATCCCCATTTTCGTTTTTCCCGGGTGTGAGTTTAAACCTGATGATTTACCATTGACAGAGGTCAATCCCCCGCAAGAAACAGGTCCTCCCATTGCTATGACCCTTAATAACCTGATTGATACAATAAGGATCGGATGGAAAACGGATTTCAGTTATTCCATTTCAGGAACCCCTAATAAAATTTATTCAGTCGTTTTGACATTTGAAGGTAAACTGCTTCATAATTACATTGGTGAATATGGACAAACAACAAGTTTTAGCTTTGATCCTGCTGATTATAATAACGGGAAATACTACCTGAAAATAGTAATCCTTACTTCTTCAGGAACCGGAAGCATTGCCGATATGGTAGGGGCTGAAGGGTATGCTTACGAGCATTACTGGCCTGTTATTATTGATAGGACTCTTCCTGAGAGATCGCGTGATCTTCAAATCAAAGCAACAAAAATTCCGGAAGGAATAAAACTTAGCTGGAGTTCATTCAATCATCCTAATTTTATATCTTATCAGGTATTCAGACACTATCCACCTTTTCAGCAGGCTCCTGTTCCCATCGCAGTTATCAATGACCCTTTGATCACATCGTATATCGATTCAACATACTGGGAGGGAGAGCATGCAATGTATTATCTTCAGATTAATACTCCAGCAGGGAGTAGCCAGGGAGATTATATTTATTTCTATGATCAACTAACCGGCCTTAAGTCTACATGGCATACCGACGGGTCAACTTATGTTACCTGGGATAAAGCAAGAAACCTGGAATCTTTCAGTAAATATTATGTATATTGTGGATGGGACTTTTCAAATATTGAAGAGAAATATTTTATTTCCAACCCTGACGAGAATTTTGTTACTTTTGAAAACACCGGATTCGGAAGCGGATTATATATATTTCTGAAATTTATCCCAAAAGGAGTTCCGGAGAACCAATATAACTACCTTACTTATACTTATAAGGAAGTATATCCTCCTCCTTCAATCCCTGTCTTTCAATCTTCTTTCAGTGTTAACAATCATGATTTCCTGCTTCTTGCAGACTGGAAAAAGATTTACAGATATTATCCATACGAATCCCGGACAGAAGATTCGGTTTCGGTAAATCTTGCTAATTACCTGATGATCTCCGTATCGTATGATGGAAATAAATTTGCTTATTATCAGGACGATAACATTTTTGTCAGACGAACTGCTGATTTTTACCTTGAGAAAGAATTCCCCGGCCCGCCATTGAGATTACTTAACCGGACATTGGATGGACTTTCTTTAGCAGATAACGGTAAACTGATTGCAACAGATAATGTAGGTTATGTTTATCTTTATGATTCTTATACAGGATCTTTGCTGAGGAAGGATTCGATGGATGTGACAGGATATCCTGCAAAACTTGCATCGATATCTCCTGACGGATCCGCGATGATTATCCGGACTGGTTCTTCTGGTGTGGGCCTTTATACCCTTAGCGGGGAGGGATGGACAGAAATAGTAAAAAACAATGTTAATCCATATTCAATCTTCTATTCAAAAGACGGAAAGTCAGTTTATTTTGTATCTGATTTTAAGATGCAAAGATTTAATTCCGGAGACTTATCATTCATTTCAGATTATTCACTCCCAAATGGTTATTTCAGGTCTGTCGATATTGATCATGAAAGGTTCTTTATGTCTTACATGGCCTCTCCGGTAAATCTGCTTGTTGAATTGAATACTGGCAGGGTCCTGGATACGATACCCGGCTGGATCAGTAACTGCAGACCATTTAATAATTATCTGATCACATCCGGCATACAGCTCATCCTACATGGATTTTAAAAGAAATGAAAAACTTGTTTAAAATATTTCTGGGACTCCTCTTTCTGCCTGTACAGCTTTATCCTCAGGAATTTCCCGGCAAACTCGATCTGAATATTTATTCGGGATATGCAACTTATAACATGGAATGGTTTAAGATACTAAATCAGGAGAATTCACAGGCCCTGCCATTCGATGCCAAAACAATTAATAATTTTGATCCGGGATATTTTTTCGGAGGATCCTTAAAGACCAGAATATTTCCAAAAACAATAATCGGGTTTTTCTTCCAATCTTATTCAACAGGCTCTCGTCAGGGCCTGAAAGATTACTCCGGGATCTACACTTTTGATCAGATAATTAACGGATATGTTACAGGAATTGAACCTGAGCAAATACTGATAAAAAATAAACTGCTATATGTTTCAGCCTCTGCACAGATCGGAGCAATGTTCTCCGGTGTCGTCATAAAAGAGAATCTTACTATCGGAACCGAAGAACAATCGGATTCTTATGACCTTTCTGCATTTTCCGTTACAATCTGTCCGTCTGTAAAATTAACCTTCCCGGTAATGAGCTGGATTGGCTGTTCTCTTACCGCAGGAAGGATGTTCGATACGGGAGGCGAGGTACATCTGTCGGGCAATAAGGAGGGTGTACTGACAGTAAAAAACGCCAACGTTGAAACAGGCTGGTCGGGTTGGAGGATATCACTTGGACTGAATATAAATCTGTTTTAACAACTATATAAAATACGTTTTTT
>CAYPHL010000075.1:0-7125 GCA_964410385.1 uncultured Rikenellaceae bacterium
CGGTTCTCACAACTACACGGTAAGGATTGCTTCGTCGTCCCGCCTGGGGCGGGACTCCTCGCAATGACGGTAGCAGGGATGTTACATCGTGGTACCGTCATTGCGAGGAGCCCCGCTGCGCGGGATAAACTCCGCGACGAAGCAATCCGTTCCGTATAATTCCAATCATTACTCCCCTGACGTGTAAACCACTTTTCCCCCGACAATCGTATAATCCACCCGGGTACCCATAATCTCATTTTCCGGAATTGTCAGCAGGTCTTTGTCAACAATTACTATATCAGCGAGATATCCCTCTTTGATCATACCTTTTCTGTTTTCCATGAATTGTGCGAATGAAGATCCCAGGGTGTAGAATTTAATAGCTTCTTCCATGGTTAGCTTTTGTTCGGGAAACCATCCTTCGCCATCTTCTCCGCGGCGCTCTTTACGGGTTACAGCAGCATAAAGGCCTTCGATAGGATTGAGTGGTTCAACCTGGTAATCTGTTCCGAAGGCAAGAAATGAACCTGCATTTACAAGGCTTCTCCAGGCATATGCACCTTTGGACCTTTCAGTTCCGATCCGTTTTTCATAGAATTTCTTATCGGAAATACAATGAGTCGGCTGCATTGACGGGATCACACCAAGCTTAGCAAATCTTGGAATATCCGATGCCTGAAGTGTCTGGGTATGCTCATCACGGTGCCGGCTGTCGCGTTTCCCGTTTACCAGCTGAGCCTTTTCGAAAGCATTAAGGATCCAGTTATTTCCTTTATCGCCGATGGCATGGACACCTATCTGAAAGCCCATTTTATCGGCAGTTAATACCATATTTTCAAACTCATCATAATTCCACATTGCTAGTCCGGATGTAGATGGTTCATCGTTATATGGTTCAAACATAAGAGCTGTTCCCGAGCCCATTGATCCGTCAATGAATGCTTTCAGATACCCGAATCTTATCCAGTCACCCTCATCAGAATATCGTTCGGATAGTTCTTTATATTTATTCAGTAAGTCAATATCACCTGTAAGTGGTTTGCCGATGTCGATCCTGCAGGTAAGCTCTCCTTCTTTCTGTAGTTTTTCATATGCTTCAAAATCCTCACTCCCGGCATTCTGAACGCTAGTTACACCCAGCTCCCTTGCCTCTTTCATTGCAAGAAGATATCCCTGCCAGGTTTTTTCCGCTTCATCCTCCGGACTCCTTTGTGTTTTGACATCTCCTGTATTTATTAGATCCATGGCAGTCTCCTTAAGTATTCCGGTCGGTTCACCGGTTACCGGATCTCTTTGAATCTCACCTCCGAAAGGATCAGGTGTGTTTTTTGTTATGCCTGATTTTTTCAGAACATAGCTGTTTACAAGTCTTGAATGACCGTCAGCTCTTGCAAGTACAACAGGATTATCGGGTGAAACCTTGTCGATAAGCTCTTTTGTTGGCCATTCCCGTGTAATGAACATTTCATGCTCCCAATGTCCCCCTCTGATCAACTCCCCGGGTACTGATTTCGCAACCTGGGCTTTGACTTTCGCCGTAATTGTTGAGGGATTTGTTGTATATCGCAATTCTATAAAATCAGGATCAAGAGGGCCAAAATGGACATGAGCGTCGTTGAATCCGGGTATAACAAGTCTGCCCGATGCATCAATGATTTGCGTTTTTTCTGAATCTATAAGCTTCCTGATCCTGCTGTTGGTGCCTACATCTGTTATCTTATCATCAACTATAGCAATAGCTTCCGCTATCGGATTATCGGTGTCAATTGTCAGGACTTTACCGTTCAGGATCACCAGATCAGCTGCCTCCTGTGGTTTGCATGAAGAGAATATTGACATAATTAATACTGGTAATGAGAATATTAGGTATTTCATTATTAATTTATTTTTGAAAGGAAATATATTAAAATAACTGATAAGTGCCTAAAGTGCCTAAAGTGAGCTAAAGTGCCTAAAGTGAGTTAAAGCTTGAAGTGCGTAAAGTTTAAAAAAAAAGGTTGTAAAATGAATGACCTTTTTTAAGTGTCCTTGCATATTATTAAACTAACTGTCTCAATCTTTAGAAATTAACTTTAGGCACTTTAGGCACTATAGGCACTTTAGGCACTTCTTAGTAACATTTTAACTTCTTGTTAAGAATTTTATGTTATTGTTAAGCCGGGAGCAACCTGAAAATAAATAATTTCGCAAAAACTTAAATAATGAATATAGCACTAATAGGATATGGCAGGATGGGCCATGAAATAGAAGAGATCAGCATAAAAAGAGGTCATACCGTCGGGCTCAGGATCGATATAGATAATAAGGAGGATCTTAATCCTGATAATATTAAGGATGTTGATGTTGTTATAGAATTCTCCTCTCCTGATTCAGCATTTGAAAATATTTCAAAGTGCCTCGGGATGAAGGTGCCTGTTGTTTCAGGAACCACCGGATGGCTGAAGGATTACGACAGGGCAAAGGAGATCTGTCTGGATAACGGAACGGCCTTTATTCACTCATCAAATTTCAGCATAGGCGTTAACCTGCTCTTCAGGCTTAATTCAGAGCTGGCGGAAAATATGAAACGTTACAAAGAATATACGGTCTCTATTGAAGAGATCCACCATACAAAGAAGCTTGATGCCCCGAGCGGTACTGCAATAACCCTTGCCGAAGGTATTAAAAAGGGACATCCGGGATACAAAGGCTGGTGTTTTGATAATGATAAAACGGAAAATATGATCCCGATAAAATCTGTACGTGAAGGTTCTGTTCCTGGTACACACATTATTTCATGGGATTCGGATATTGATACAATAAGTCTGAAGCATGAAGCAAAGAACAGGAAAGGCCTTGCCCTGGGAGCAGTAGTGGCAGCCGAATACATTCATTCACGTAAAGGGGTCTATACGATGTCCGATGTTCTGGGATTCTGATAATATTTTATACTTTTACCGGCTTAAAAACAATTTAAAATGAATGATTTCTTACAGGGAAAGTACATCAGGTTCGCAATAGCTGCAGTACTTTACTTACTTCTTGTTATCTGGATAGGCAATTACTGGCTCCTTTTAGGGCTGCCGGTAATATATGATATATATGTTTCCAAAAAGGTGAACTGGTCCTTCTGGAAAAGCAGGGACAGGAAGAACAGTGCTTTTATAGAATGGCTTGATGCAATAATTTTTGCGGTTATTGCCGTTACCCTGATAAATATTTTCCTGTTTCAGAATTATCGTATCCCGACACCATCTATGGAGAAATCTCTTCTTGTCGGAGATCATCTGTTCGTAAGTAAGCTGGCTTATGGTCCCAGGATGCCCAACACACCGATAGCATTTCCTTTTACACAGCATACAATGCCTTTAACCAAAGGTAAATCGTGGTCGGATATTATTTACTGGCAATATAAACGTCTTCTGGGATTCGGACATGTAAAGCACAACGATCCTATCGTTTTTAATTTTCCTGCCGGAGATACAGTCGTTGTTGAGGATCAGACTACAAGTTATTATGAAATTGTCCGGCGTACTGCAAGGGAACTCCAGGCAAGGGATAATTTCAGTAATCCCCAGCCGCGTCCGGTTGAACAGTATATGTCAATGGCGCGTAAAGAAATATGGGATAAATATGAGGTTATTTACAGACCCGCAGACAGACGTGATAATTATGTAAAAAGATGTATCGGGCTGCCCGGGGACACACTAACGATTAAATCGGGGGACATTTTCATAAACGGGAAAATTGTCGAAGGGAACGATACACAGCAGACCACCTATATTATAGGGACCAACGGGACTACAATTAATCCGAAAGCATTTGAGAGGCTCGGGATATCCAAAACAGATCAGAATATGCTTTCGGGTTCGGCATATTATCTTCCTCTTACAAAACCAAATGCTGAAACCATTTCAAAATTCACGAATGTGATAAGTGTCACTCCGGTCTTTGCACGGAAGGGTGAATTTGCTCCGCATATTTTCCCTTACGATCCCAAGCTGGCATGGAATGAAGATAATTTCGGACCCTTGTGGATACCGGCCAAAGGTGTGACTGTGAAGATCGATACATCAAACATCAACCTCTATGACAGGATAATTGATGTATATGAGGATAATGACCTTAAAGTTGAAGGCAGCGCTATATATATAAATGGTAAGCCTGCCGACTCATATACATTCAGGATGGATTATTATTTCATGATGGGGGATAATCGTCACAATTCCGCAGATTCACGTTACTGGGGATTTGTCCCGGAGGATCATATAGTAGGCAAGCCAAAGCTTATCTGGCTGTCTTTAAATAAGGAAGGCGAGGGATTGAAGAAGCTGAGGCTCAAAAGGATGTTTATGCGGGTGAAATAGTCCCGCATACAGCACCCAGCAACCAGCAACCAGCAACGAGCAACCAGCCTTACTTCACCTTTTCAACTATTGCCTTAAAGGCTTCGGGATGATTCATTGCCAGGTCGGCAAGAGTCTTTCTGTTAAGAGCGATACCTTTTTTCTCAAGTTTCCCGATGAATTCCGAGTAGCTCATGTCGTACTGGCGTACTCCGGCGTTTATTCTCTGGATCCAAAGCGAGCGGAATTCACCTTTCTTTTTCCTCCTGTCGCGGTAAGCGTAACCCAGACCTTTGTCGAGGGTGTTCTTCGCTACTGTAATAACATTTCTCCTTGAGAGAAAATTTCCTTTTGTCTGTTTGAGAACCTTTTTTCTCCTGGTTCTCGATGCGACTGAATTTACTGATCTTGGCATAACACATTTTTTTGAAAGTCAGCGTTCCTTCATGAAAGGAATCTTATCTGCTGAACGATCGGTTAATACTATAAATAATCAAAGAACAATGCTTAAACAATTATTTGCTGGCCAGCAGGAGTTTTACATTTTTTCTGTCTGCTTTATCAACCTGACCGAAATATGTAAGATTTCTCTTACGCTTTGTTGATTTCTTTGTCAGGATGTGGCTCTTGAACGCATGTTTACGCTTGATCTTCCCTGTTCCGGTAAGCGTGAATCTTTTCTTCGCACCCGGATTTGTCTTCATTTTTGGCATTTCTCTACTACGTATATTAAAAACTACTTCTTCTTTTTCGGTGAGAAAGATATGATCATCCTTTTTCCTTCAAGCCTTGGCAGCTGTTCCACCTTCCCATACTCTTCAAGGTCGTTTGCGAATCTCAGCAGGAGGACTTCTCCCTGCTCCTTGAACAGAATGGATCTTCCTTTGAAGAATACATAAGCTCTTACTTTTGCTCCTTCCTCAAGGAATTTTATAGCGTGCCTTAGCTTAAAGTTATAATCATGATCATCAGTGTTCGGACCAAACCTTATCTCTTTAACAACTACCTTTGCAGCTTTCGCTTTGATTTCTTTCTGCTTCTTCTTTTGCTGATACAGAAACTTCTGATAATCAATAACCTTACAAACTGGGGGATCCGCATTCGGAGAGATCTCAACAAGATCAAGTTCCATCCTGTCCGCCAGTCTGAGGGCTTCCTGGATGCTCATCACTTCTGTTTCAATCTCATCACCTACAACCCTGACCACCTTTGCGGTGATCCTGTTGTTAATCTTGTGAGCCGGCTGCGTGACTCTGCCGGGTATTCGTTTTACAGGTCCGGTTATAACTCTTTCCTCCTAACTTTAGTTAATACTATGTGAACTTATTCTAAAATGCAAGCTCCTTTTTAATCTCGGAATGTATGAAATCAATAAATTCCTCGGTTTTCATACTCCCTTTATCACCTTCACCCTGTTTGCGGACAGATATTGTTCCACTCTCAGTTTCTTTTTCACCGATGACAAGGAGCCAGGGAATTCTCTTTAATTCATTATCCCTGATCTTTTTACCTATCTTTTCACTCCTGTCGTCAATCAGTGTGCAAATATCGGAATTATTTAGAATTTCCAAAACATTTGTCGCATAATCATTGAATTTATCGCTGATCGGTAAGATAACAGCTTTCTCCGGAGCAAGCCAGAGAGGAAGTTTTCCTGCTGTATTTTCAAGAAGAACTGCCACGAATCTTTCAAGGGAACCGAAGATTGTACGGTGTATCATTACAGGTCTGTGCTTCTGGTTGTCACTTCCGTTATATGTAAGATCAAACCTCTCAGGAAGGTTATAATCTACCTGAATTGTACCCAGCTGCCATTTCCGGCCGATTGCATCTTTTACCATGAAGTCGAGCTTGGGACCATAAAATGCCGCTTCTCCTGGAACAACAACGGTTTTCAGGTTTTTTTCAGCTGCCGCTTCTATAATATCACGTTCCGCTTTCTGCCAGTTCTCTTCCGATCCGATGTATTTTTCCTTGTCATCGGGATCCCTTAGTGAGATTTGTGCAGTATAATCATTGAAATTCAGTATTTTAAAAACATAAAGGATCAGATCAATTATGCTTTTGAATTCTTCCCTCAGCTGATCGTGACGGCAGAAATGATGAGCATCATCCTGTGTAAAGCTGCGTACCCTTGTGAGTCCATGAAGCTCACCGCTCTGTTCATATCTGTAAACAGTCCCGAATTCCGCCATCCTGAGCGGAAGCTCCTTGTATGAATGCGGGGTTGCATTATAGATCTCACAGTGATGCGGGCAGTTCATTGGTTTGAGCATGAACTGTTCCCCTTCTTCCGGCGTTGAAATGGGCTGGAAAGAACTTGTCCCGTATTTCTCAAAATGCCCCGATAACTTATAAAGATTTACATTCCCTATATGAGGAGTGGTAACTATCTTATATCCTCTCTTACGGAGAAGTGATGTCAGATAGCTGATAAGGTTCTGTCTGACATCAGAACCTTTTGGCATCCACAATGGCAATCCCATTCCGACTTTAGGGGAGAAGGTGAACAATTCCAGTTCTTTGCCTATCCGGCGGTGATCCCTTTTTTTCGCTTCTTCAAGGAAAACAAGGTATTCGTTGAGCATCTTCTGATCGGGAAAGGTAATTCCGTAGATCCTTGTAAGCATTTTACGTTTTTCATCTCCTCTCCAGTATGCACCTGCAAGACTTGTAAGCTTTATTGCTTTTATAGGTTCTGTTGAAGGAAGATGAGGCCCCCGGCAAAGATCAACGAAATTTCCATTTGTATAAAGAGAAATTGTTCCGTCCACCAGCTCGCTTATAAGCTCAGTCTTATATTCATCTCCTTTTTTTG
>CAYPHL010000075.1:7225-17997 GCA_964410385.1 uncultured Rikenellaceae bacterium
GCAATTTCCAGACTGGTAATACCCTCCTTATATTCTTTTACAGTTCCGTCGGGAAACGTTATTTTAATCATAATCAGTGTTCATTTTTAATGGAGTGCAAAGATAATTATAATTTTTATATTCCCGGGGCTGATATTTACTGCTCCGGAAGTGTTGATAACAATTAAAAAGTATATCTGCTTGTGGCCGTCAGTCCTTAAGAAATTGCTATAAGTTTGTTAACAATTGAAAGATGGCACACAATTTGAATTGATTATTGCAGATACTAACACAAAAGACAATGAAAAGAATATTTTATCTCACAATTATCCTGCCGGTTTTTCTTCTTGCATGTGAAAGGACACCCGAAGCTCATTTTTCTGTTGACAGAATTGAGCCTGAGGTAGGACAGGATGTATATTTTACAAATGAATCCCATAATGCGGTCGAGTTTGAGTGGGATTTCGGCGATGGTTTCATTAGCAGCGCAGCCAATCCGGTACATGCCTTTACAGGGTCGGGCACCTTCGAGGTTATCCTTACTGTATATTCCGGGTCAGGTCTTTCTGATAAAGCTTCAATTACAATTGATGTTAAGATACCGACCCTTCTTGAGATTGAAGTGGTTGAGTACTATGATGAATATATTGTTCCGGGAGCGAGTGTAAGGCTTTATCCGACGCTTCCCGACTGGGAGGATGAAAAGAATATGACTTCTGAAGGATATACCGATCAGGACGGTTTTGTAGTATTCTCACATCTTGGGCCATATATTCACTATGTTGATGTGTGGGAAAAAGACCACAATAACTATACTCTTAAAGATGAAGATATAAATTTCATCCGGACGCCGGAAATTTTACCCAACAGGATCAACAGGTTTACCGCCTGGGTTGATTATACGGGTGGTACCAAGGGAACCAGATCGCTTGACCGGACTGTTGTCATCAAAAAGCTTGAAAGGAAAGCTGAGAATAAGATTAATCCGGAGGGTGGTTCGGGAACGGAAGACTGGAAAGAGCTTTATGACAGGAGTATTAAGGTGAAATAAAATATTCTGATAATTAAAATATAAGATGCAATTCATAATGAGTTGCATCTTTTTTTATTGGTTTAAGATTCGTACTCCTCGTGCAGGCGTATTTTGAAATAATTCTTTATCTGCCCGGATAAGCTATAATTCCGTCGTATTTAGTATAACCTTTTTCTGTCATGACGGACATCTGAGGATTGGTCTTCCCGATCATTGTAGCACATCCGGTCTCTCCGTTTTTATTGATGGCAACAAATTTTTCACTTGGAAAGAAATCAGGATTAACCTTTTTATACCTGTCGACTATCATTTTAAGGGCATCCTCGCATGCCTGCTGTGGAGTTCTTCCATCCTTCATTCTCATCACCATATAGTATGATGCACAGGATTTTATAACATCTTCACCGCGTCCGGTGGCCCCGGCAGCTCCGACTTCATTATCGACGTACAGACCGGCGCCTATTATCGGTGAATCGCCCACACGACCGTTGAGCTTGAAACTGAGCCCGCTCGTTGTTGTACAGCCCGCTATATCACCGTTTTTGTCTATTGCCAGAACATTAGTAGTTCCATAATGATGCTCGATATCGGGAAAATCCTGCCGCCACGATTCCAGCTTCTGAAGGTACTGCAGGTGTTCCGGTGCTCCCCAGTCATCAGTTTTACTCATCTCTTCCTTCCACCTGAGCCAGATCTTACGTGCTTTTTCTGTAAGAAGATTTTCTTCCTGAAAGCCCCACGCTTTGGCAAATTCAAGGGCTCCTGCACCGACAAGCAGTACATGATCGGTCCGCTGCATTACAAGTTTCGCCACGGAAGCGGGTGTTTTTATGTTCTCAAGACAGGCTACAGCCCCCGCGGAATATGTTTTTCCATCCATAAAGGAAGCATCGAGCTGAACGACTCCTCTCTCATTCGGGAGCCCTCCGTAACCGACACTTGTATCTTCGGGATCAACCTCAATTACATTTGCGGCTTTTTCAACCGCATCAACAGCATTGCCGCCTTTTAACAGGATTTCCCATCCTGCTTCCATCGCTTTGCGGCCGGTCTCGTTTGTGTGGCTGGTTATTATAAGAGGCCTTATCCCGGCAGCCTTTTGCTGTATTCCAGGTCCCTTTACAGAGGGAAGTATCAGAGCTCCGGCGCTGATGCCGATAGTCTCGCTGACAAATTTGCGTCGTGAAATGGAATTCTTCATATCTGTATTTTTAAAATATCTGTTCGTTGAGCCATCCGGGACGGTTGGTTGTAATTCCTTTTACACCAAGTGATATTAACCTTTTTGCCTCGGCAGGATCATCCACGGTCCATGAATAAACCTCAAGCTTAAGTTCTGAAGCTTTTCTGAAGACCTCCTTATTTATTATATTCCATGAAAGGCTTACGCCTTCAAGACCGGCAGGTCCCACCTGACTGAATGTTTTGTCAAGAAGCCCGGCATTGCTGCAGAGCCAGTAGCATGAATTTGAGGGGAATGTCTTTTTTGTATCAGCTATAGTATTAAAGTCGAAGCATATGAATGTAAAGACAATCTTTTTCTGATACTTCCTGACTGCCTTTTCGAGGTATGGGAGTATTTCGCTTTTACATTTTATTTCAACTACAAGTTCTTTTCCCGGAGGTACTGTTTTTATGATTTCACTCAGCAGGGGTAATTTCTCTCCCTTGTACTTTTCATCCTTGAATGATCCTGCATCAAGCTTTCTCAGAGTCTTTGAATCTGTTTCAGCAACCTTGTAATCCTGTCCGGTTGTCCTTTTTGTATTTGAATCATGAATGCATATTATCTTATTATCTTTTGTGAGATAAATATCAACTTCCACTGCATCAGCTCCTTTCTCCCATGCCAGGTTGGCAGAGGCGACAGTATTTTCCGGAGCCAGCCATGAAGCGCCCCGGT
Organism: uncultured Rikenellaceae bacterium; assembly: GCA_964410385.1. Classification (GTDB taxonomy): domain Bacteria; phylum Bacteroidota; class Bacteroidia; order Bacteroidales; family VadinHA17; genus LD21. The sequence goes on from CAYPHL010000075.1 coordinate 10,141, forward strand.
GGCCTATTATTTTAACCTGTGGAAATGCCGTGATACCTGTAGTTAACATCATCATTAATAAAATTAGTCGTCTCATATCATTATCTTTTATTTATCAGCGATTTATCGAGTTCTTTTTTTATGATCCCGGTCCATAATCTGTAGCCGTCGGCATTCAGATGAAGCTTATCAGCAACAAAAAGCTCGTCTTTAGGCAATCCCTGTTCGTTGAGAAATGCAGAATCAGTCCTTATAAAATAGAGATCATTTCCCTTTTCACAGGTTTGCCTGATAAGCTCATTGGCTTTCCTGATCTCCGGCCATACCTTCCACCTTGATGATGTAGGCGTTACCTGTATCCAGAAAACCGGAGCACCAGGGTGACTTTTCCTGAAAGTCTTTACTACATTCAGGAAAAGCTTATTGACCTCCTCAGGGCTTTTATCTTTGTCGCTTCCGGTGATATCATTTGCAATGAACAGTACAAGGGCTCTGCCCGGCAATGAAGAAAATATCTTTTCTGCATAAACCGCGAAATCACTGAGCTTTGCACCGCCGTACCCCCTCTGAATGACATTATAAGGTTTCATATCTTCAGCAAGAGTATTCCACAGCCTTATGCTCGAACTGCCTGCAAATATTACTGCATCTCTGGGATACTGTTCTGAATTTCCTGATGATATGAGTTTTTCAATTTCAGGCTCCCAGGCTTTAACTTCGGGAAGATCACGGTAATGTTTTAAAGGTGAACAGGATAAAAGAAGCAGAAAAAAAACAGGTAAAATATACCCTTTTATTTTAGAGGATTTCTTAATTATAACTGTTCCGACTGAAAGCATTGTAATGAAATTTTATTGTGACAAATTAAAAATTTCATTAATAGTATATAAAATATTTTGTTTATAAGCCTTGTCGCTTATTTTTTTAATATAAAAATTACATAAATACTGCCGGGAGTGTAAAGGTTCGGATGATAATACTCAACCTCAGTCTCAACCTCAACCTCAACCTCAACCTCAACCTCAACCTCAACCTTTAAGTTCGTCCGAAAATACAGCAGGCGCAAGATTCCTGAGGTTATACCTCGACGCCATCGCCTCGCCATAGGCACCCGCTGATCTTATAGCAATAATATCTCCGCGTTTTGTCTCAGGCAGTACAATGAATTTGGCAAAGGTGTCCGATGATTCACAAACAGGACCGACAACATCATATCGGGTTGGTTCACCTTTGCTCGTTAGATTTTCTATTTTATGATGAGCCTGATAGAGCGCCGGACGAATAAGATCGGTCATCCCGGCATCAATGACAGCAAAATTTGTATTGCTTCCTTTCTTGATATAAAGAACTTTTGAAATGAGAGAGCCGCATTGCCCCACTATTGACCTGCCCGGTTCCGCATGGATCTCCTGGCCGGGTTTCAGATCAATGAATTCCCTCAATAATGAAAAATACTCTCCGAATACAGGAGATTTTTCAGGATCATCATAATCAATCCCCAGTCCGCCTCCGACATTTATCACTTTCAACTCTGCATTCTTCGAGGAAAACCATTCCTGAAGTTCGTTTATATGAGTACATAATGTTTTAAATACTGATAGCCTTGTGATCTGAGAACCTACATGGAAATGAATTCCGATCAGTTTCAGATTATTGAGGGATTTCAGTCTTTCCAAAACAGATTCCAGATCCCAGGTATTAATTCCGAATTTGCTCTCTGCGATACCTGTGGTGATATATTTATGGGTATGTGCATCAATAAGGGGATTTATTCTGAGGGCGACTCTGACAGTCTTCTTTTCCTTGACCGCAAATTCATTTATTACCTCCATTTCAGGTATGGATTCGCAGTTAAAGCAGAAGATACCTGCTCTGATCGCATTGATTATTTCATGATCCGATTTTCCGACACCGGCAAAGACTATTTCTGAAGGGTTGAAGCCGGCCTTGATGGCAGCATCAATTTCATTCCAGCTTACACAGTCTGCTCCGAATCCATAGGATGATATTATCCTGAGGATCCTTTCATTATGGTTTGCTTTGACCGCATAGTGCAGTCTGAATCCGTGACGTACAGATTCTTCCTTCAGGTTATCCAGGGTATCCTTCAGCAGTTTTACATCATAATAGTAAAACGGTGTGGGTATTTCCCGGAATTTCTCTATAGTATTATTGTCAAACATTATTTCCGGGGGAAGAGGTGTTTACTAAGGAGCCGAAGAGCTTCGTTTTTATTTTTTGTATCAATAAGTAATGAAAGGCTGATGTTGCTGCCTCCGTAAGAGATCATTTTAAGTGGGATTGTGTTCAGAGCTTCGAAAATCTCAGGCGCCGATCCTGTCCGCTCTGTCCTGAAGTCACCAACTATACATATAATAGTCTGATTCTGTTCAACTTCCACTGAACCGAGTTCTCTCAGGTCAGCTGCTATCTCATTAATATGCTGAGGATTATCTATGGTAATTGATACGGCAACCTCCGAAGTTGTTATCATATCTATAGGAGTTTTATATGCTTCGAATATTTCGAATACTTTCCGGAGGAATCCGTAAGCCATAAGCATCCTGTCCGATCTGATCCTGAGTACGGAGATGCCGTCTTTTGCAGCAACAGCTTTATAATCTATCAGCTCGCTGTTCGAGGTAATAAGGGTACCTTCATCATCCGGCTCCATTGTATTTTTAAGTCTTACAGGTATGTTGTTTATCCTTGCAGGATTGACACTTGATGGATGAAGGATTTTTGCGCCGAAATAGGCAAGTTCAGCAGCTTCATCAAAGGATAGTTCGCGGATCACTTTCGTATTCTCAACAAAACGCGGATCATTGTTGTGCAATCCGCTTATATCGGTCCATATCTGAATTTCCTTGACTTTCAGAACAGCACCGATGATTGAAGCTGAATAGTCACTTCCTCCGCGTTTGAGGTTATCCATTTCTCCGATTGCATTTCTGCAGATAAAACCCTGGGTTATGAGAATGCTTTTTGAATCATGTTTTCTGAGCTCTCTTCTGAGGTTCTCTTCAATATAGTAATAATCAGGCTCTCCGTCCTTATCTATTCGCATGAAATTGAGTGCAGGCATCAGTATCGATTTTATGCCCCTTTCAAGAAGAAGATTATGCACCAGAGCTGTGGAAATGAGCTCCCCTTCCCCTACAATGGCTTTTTCCTGAACTTTCGTAAAAGCTCTTGTGGAAAAATTGCTTATATAACCGAAATGGGAATCGATCAGTTCATGCCCGGTCTTTTTGTACTGCTCTGATTCATACAAGTTATCAACTACACCATGATATTTCTCCCTCAGCATTTCTATTTTTTCCGTTGCTCCGGTAATGTTACCGGCATAAAGAAGATCGTTGACCTCAACAAGACTGTTGGTGGTTCCGGACATTGCCGAGAGGACGACAATCTTCCTTTCATTATCGGTGATAAGAGGGATAAGGGCTTTCATTCTTTCGGGACTGCCCACTGATGTCCCGCCGAATTTCATGATTTTTACAATGCTCATTTTTTGGTTCGTTTATAAAAAAACCTGCACTTAATGCAGGTCGGTAATATCCTCAGAATAAAAAATACTTAAAACATATGTTCCAGTCCTGCTTTCCGTTATGGAATCAGGTTTTAAGAAATTTCCTTTCTGTTTATACATATATTTATTATCAGTTTGCAAAAATATACTTTTCTGTAATTCACGATTACTTGTTTATAAATTTTTTGTTATTTTTGTCGGCGCAATATTTAAGGCTAAAGGTGCAAAGGCACGAGGGTACAACATAGGCGCAGCGGCACAAAGGCACAGCGGCACAAAGGCACAAAGGTACAGCGGCGCAAAGGTTTTATGAATTAAAGAGTTCTTTTCTTTTACAGAAGTTTGGAATAAACGGCCATTGAGCCTTTGCGCCATTGCGCCGTTGAGCCTGATACAGGATAAACGGCCATTGAGCCTTTGCGCCTCTGCGCCGTTGAGCCTGTGAACGCCCAGATGGCGAAATTGGTAGACGCGCTAGTTTCAGGGACTAGTGTCAGCAATGATGTGCAGGTTCGAGTCCTGTTCTGGGCACAAGATGGTTTTACGGCTTTACGGCTTTGCGGTATTACGGCATAAAGACCTAAGGTGTTTGTGGTTCTTTAAAAAATTCTTATTTATTTGGAAATTTTAAGCCTTAACGCCTTAGAGCCTTAAAGCCTTAAAACCTCCAACTCGCCCAGATGGTGAAATTGGTAGACACGCCAGCTTGAGGGGCTGGTGCCGGCAACGGTGTGCAAGTTCGAGTCTTGTTCTGGGCACAACAAAAAAGCAAAGAGCGCAGAGCGGAGGGCCAGGGGCAGTAATTCCTGCCCTGCACCCTGTGTCCATCGTCCAGCCGCATAGACCAGATTATCCGCAGATATTCTGGTTTTTCATTTTACCGGGTTTAACATTCATAAAATTCCGGGAAATTCCATTAAATATTTTAACCGTAATGGATAATTATTACATTTACCCGTTCTCTTTAATTCTATTCGATACCCAGGACTTATGCAAAAGATCAATGATTTTCTTGTGATGCTTGACGGTTATATAGGCGGGCATCCGTGGTTTGTTATTTTATTACTCGGGACTGGCATTTTTTTCACTCTTTATCTTAAGTTCCCGCAATTCAGATACTTCAGGCATGCTCTTGATGTAGTAAAAGGTAAATACGATCATCATCTTGATGTAGGGGATACGTCACATTTTCAGGCGCTGGCCACTGCTCTTTCCGGAACTGTGGGAACAGGTAATATTGCAGGTGTGGCGCTGGCTATACATCTGGGCGGACCAGCTGCTCTTTTCTGGATGCTGATTACTGCAGCTATAGGTATGTGTACGAAATTCGTTGAGGTAACCATATCTCATAAGTACAGAGATATTTTACCCGATGGAAGTGTATCGGGAGGACCGATGTATTATATGAAGAAGAGATTGAATATCACCACAAAAAGTGGTAAGATTATAAAGACAGGAGCTGTCATCGGAGCTTTTTTCGCTGCTGCGACAGTTCTTTCTTCGTTCGGAACCGGCAGTTTACCCCAGATAAACAGCATTTCCAATTCGGTATTTACAACATTCGGTATAAAACAAATATATACGGGTGCTTTCCTCGCGGTAATTCTTGCCCTGATCATAATTGGCGGAATAAAAAGAATAGCTAAAGTAACCGAAAAGCTTGTTCCCGGAATGGCAATTTTCTATTTTATCGGAGCTTTGTTCGTCATCGGAACAAATTATCAGAATATAATACCATCCTTTATCTCACTCTTTTCAACAGTATTCACAGGTACTGCTGCCGTGGGAGGATTTATGGGAGCAACAGTTGCTTTTGCAATAAACAGAGGTGTAAACAGAGGTTTGTTTTCAAACGAAGCAGGGCAGGGGTCGGCTCCAATAGCACATTCCGCAGCGAGAGCTCCTGAACCGGTTTCTGAAGGAATGGTAGCTATTCTTGAACCATTTATTGATACAATAATAATTTGCATGCTGACCGGTATGGTGGTTCTGTCCTCAGGTGTCTGGACAGAAAAGATTGAAAACCAGTTCCAGACTGCTGATATGATTTTTCTTGAAGGGATCTATAATGAAAATATACCTGAACAGAAACAGCTTCTGGTGGGATTCATAAAAGACAAAAAAGAACTTCCTCTTTTCTCGGGATCCATTGAAGTGTCTCAGGGAAAACTGATGACCCCGGTGACCCTGATATGCTCAAGATCAGTTGCTGAAGATTTCACTTTCTATAGTAATAAGGACCTTTTCACGGGTATCATCGATGTTGAAAAAGGTAAGTGGCAGCCAACGACAACATCGCTGACGGTTTCAGGTAAATCATTAATACACAGTGCGCCGCTTACTACAATTGCCTTTGAAAGAAGCATACTTGGAAAATGGGGGAAATATATAGTTTCAATAGGAATATTACTTTTTGCATTTTCGACAGCAATTTCCTGGTCATATTATGGCGACAGAGCTGTCACATATCTGGTAGGACCGAAATATGTGATCTACTACAGGATAATTTTTGTGATAGCTTTCTTTATTGCATCATTCACTGATACTACAATAATCTGGTCACTATCATATATTACTATCGCATTTATGGCAGTACCAAACCTGATAGGACTCTGGATCTTAAGGAAGGAAATTAAAAGTACTATCGCAGAATACTGGGCAGGATTTTCTGTAAAATATCCTGACGACAGGATGTCAAAGAAATTCCTTAAGAAAGGCAGGTTATAAACTGCAAACTACGTATTATAATACGTTTTAAGATACATATTATAATACGTATTATAATACGTAGTTTCCCGGAACCGGGAACCAGAAACCAGGACCCAGAAACCAGAAACAAGAAACTTTTATTCCTTTATCGCATCATAGACAACCTGCAATATTTCCGTCCTGATATTGAGACTCGAAAGCAGGTTGTTGTTCCTTGTCGGATAAACCCTGTTGCTGAAGAATACATAACTGATTTCCTTCACGGGATCAACCCATACAAAGGTGCCCGTATAGCCAGAATGACCGAAACTTTCAGGTGATGCACTCCTTGTGGGATAGGTATCTTTTTGCGGAAGTTCAGAGTTATTAAGCAGGGGCTTGTCGAATCCCAATCCTCTTCTGTTATTATTTTCCGGAAACTGACAGCTTGTATATTTCAGCATTATATCCCTGCCGATGATCTGTTCACCGCCATATTCTCCCATCCTCCTGTAAAGTTCCATCAGTTTTAGAAGGTCATTCGCAGTTGCAAACAGCCCGGCATGACCTGAAATCCCTCCCAGCATGGCTGCATTTTCGTCGTGGACCGTGCCCTGAAGCTGCTGCCTGCGGAAAAATGTGTCATTTTCGGTCGGGACAATCCTGCTCAGAGGATATTTCTTATAGGGATTGAACACCAGATCGTATGCCCCGATCTTATGGTATACCCGCCTGGTTACAAAATCCGTCCAGTTTTCACCCGACAATCTTTGAACAATTTCAGGTGTTATTATGAATGTAAGATCCGAATAGACATATTTCTTTTCTCCAAGAGGAGTCTTCTTGATCTCATTGAACATTTTCTTACGGTAATTACTGTTAATAAAGAGCCTGTCAGAGATTTTAACCGGGAATCTATCCGATGGAATATAGCGGATTGCACTCTTTTTATAGACAGAATCATTTTTCAGAGTATTCTTCCATGGTACGATTGAAGGAGTAAGTCCTGCCTGGTGGGCAAGAAGATCCTTCATAAGAAGATCTGATTTATCCGAATGTCTGAAATCTGAAAGATATGTACCGAGCTTTTCTTCAGTGGAAAATTTGCCCTCGGTATCAAGGATCATCAGTCCGGGCAACGATGAAGACACTTTTGTAACTGATGCCAGGTCAAAGAGATCTCCCTTTTCCATTTCAACCCTTTTATCGAATGTATGATAACCATATGTCTTGTGGAAGATCACTATTCCTTTTCTTGCAACCATGACCTCACATCCGGGATATGCTCCTGCACTGAGACCGGCGGTTGCTATAGAATCTATACCCTTATTCAGTATATCCGATTTTACACCCGCATTTTCAGGGAAACCATATTGCAGCCTGATATTACCCTGAGTAGCCAGTCCGTAACCTGCCGGCCATCTGTCATTTATTGTCACGGGTAAAGATCCTTTGGCCCCGATGCCTCCGAATATCAGCTGGGCTGCGAGATCTTCAGTATAGTTATTTTCTTCATAAGCAAGAATAAGAGCCGATGCATTGCTCAATCCCTCAAGGCGTTGCAAGGCATAAGGATTTCCAAAATATGTTAAGATTGTCTTACCGGAACCAGTAAGTTTTGAGATGAAATCCGGAAGTCCGGATGATATCCCGAAATT
>CAYPHL010000075.1:18097-20950 GCA_964410385.1 uncultured Rikenellaceae bacterium
AATCCTGCCCAGTATTTTGCGGCGATCACTTTCCGGCATTTTTCATTGATAAGTTCAGGAGAGATATCCTTATTTTTGATATGTTCCATGATTGTTTTTATTGTAAGTTCAGGATCGTTTACATATTCAAGAACATCAATTCCTGCTTTTAGCGCCTGCACCTCAGCTTCACCCGGCGCTCTGTAGTCAGTGATCCCTTTCATATTCATTGCATCGGAGAGTACAAGGCCTTTGAATAATAATTCATCCCTGAGTATTATGGTCAGTATCCGGTGAGACACAGTTGCAGGGAGGTTTTCAGCAGAATCAATCAGCGGCAGACTCAGGTGCCCGGGCATTATACCAGAGACGCCACCATCAATCAGGTATTTAAAAGGCAGGAGTTCAACTGCATCAAGATTTTCTTTTGATTTTCGGATCACAGGGAGATCCAAGTGAGAATCAATTTCTGTATCTCCATGGCCCGGAAAATGCTTGGCTACAGAGATAATTCCGTTGTCCTGCAATCCTTTCATATACATCAGGGCTTTACCTGCTGATTTTACTGGATCTTCCCCGAATGATCTGAAATTTATGACAGGGTTTAATGGATTATTGTTGAGGTCAGCCACCGGTGCCAGGTTTATGTTTACTCCGGCTCTTTTGAATTGTCCGGCAACTGAGCTTCCCATTCTGTATATAAGCGAATCGTCCTTAACTGCCCCCAGGGTGAGTTGCCAGGGGAATTTTTCAATTCCTGAAAGCCTCATGCCAAGTCCCCATTCACCATCTGTCACAATTATCGGCGGAACTTTCGCGATCGTCCGGAAATAATTCACCAGTTCTGCCTGTCTTTCCGGTGATCCCTGGAAAAAGATTACTCCGCCGATCCCATTTTTCCTGATCATATCTGCCAGCCATACCTCATGGTCCGGCTCACCCTTTGCAAATCCCGCAACCCATATAAGCTGACCGATCCTTTCTTCCATTGACAGCGATTTGAATACCGAATCCACCCATGGATGGTCAATATATTTCAAAAACGGAGGATCTGTCCTCTGAGAATTCAATTCAGGAATAAATACAGCTAAAAATATGGAAATCAGTAGTTTAGTACGAATATATTGCATGGATAAAAAAATAAAAAAGTTACATATTATTCACACCTCGCGCCTCATGCCGCATGACTCACACCTCACGCAGCACGCCGCACACCTCACGCCGCACGCCTCACCGCACACCGCACACCTCACGCCGCACGCCGCACGCCTCACACCTTCTTCCCCCGGAAATACTCTATCGCTTTTCTGACCGAACCATGTTCCAGAAGCATGGTCCTTGCGGCATCCCTCGGGATATCAAGCTCCTCAACGATCATTCTTGTGCCTCTCTCTATCAGTTTTTTATTGGTAAGCTGCATATTCACCATTTTATTTCCTTTCACCCTGCCCAGTTTTATCATTACGGTAGTCGTGATCATATTAAGGACCATTTTCTGCGCTGTTCCGGCTTTCATACGAGTGCTTCCGGTTACAAATTCCGGACCGACTACCGCCACCACCGGGATTTCAGCTGCCTCGACAAGTTTGCCGTCAGGATTACATGTTACGCACCCTGTCAGCAGTCCGTTCTCTCTTGCCTTCCGTACTCCTCCGACAACGTATGGTGTTGATCCTGAGGCTGCAATTCCGATAACAGTATCATCCCTGCTTATATTCAGAGCCTCCAGTTCGGTCCATGCCTTATCCGGATCATCTTCAGCCGATTCGACAGCTTTACGGATTGCAGTATCACCTCCGGCTATGAGTCCTATTACCATGTTACCCGAAACACCGAAAGTAGGGGGGATCTCAGATGCATCAACAACTCCAAGGCGACCACTGGTCCCGGCACCAAGATAAAAAATCCGTCCGCCTCTGTTCATCCTTTCAACAATTCCGGCAATAAGCTTTTCAATCTGAGGAATGGCTTTTTTTACGGCGAGATGTACCTTTGAATCTTCCTTGTTAATGTTGACAAGCAATTCCCTGATGCTCATCTTTTCGAGGTTGTCAAAATTGGAAGGGTGTTCTGTGATGCTTAACTTCGGTACGGAAATTTCTTTATCAGACATTATATTGCAGAGTTAATATTATCTATATGGTATCTGATCAGGTCGCTCATCGGAGAAAGGGTGATCATTCCTGTCTTCAGATTATTTTGTGAAAGTTGTTCTTCAAGCAAAAGTCTGAAATGATATGCGATGCTCCCGGTAAAATGCACCGGAAGGTCTTTGGCTTCAGGATACTGGAGTATATTCCTCACTATGAACTCTTCGAAGCTTGTACTTACTAATTCCCTCAGTTCGGGTATATTGATATTTTCAGCAATGAACCTTGCAAACTGTCCGAGGAATCTGTTTGGAAACGGTTTCATATAGACCCTTTCGAGGATCTCGGCAGGAGTGATCTTATACGTATCGAAAAAAATATCAATAACCGATGCGGGTACTTGTTTCTTGAGGACTGCCGAAAGGAGCTTTCTGCCGATCACTGCTCCACCGCCCTCATCACCGAGTATATATCCAAGGGGTGAGACATTCGCCACGATTGTTTTACCATCATAGTAGCATGAGTTTGAACCGGTGCCCATAATACAGGCTATTCCGGGCTGGTTCCGGCAAAGCGATCTGGCGGCGGCAAGAAGATCACTTCCAACAAATATCTCACCTGAAGCAACAAATCTTGAAAGCGCATTTTTTACAACATTATTTTTTGCTTCAGTGTTGCAGCCTGTCCCGTAGAAATACACTTTTGTGAACGCTTTCCTGTAATGCTGGGCAAGCTCATTTTCGAGCAACTGGAAAATGCCATTTTCCGAAAGAAAATATGGATT
>CAYPHL010000076.1:0-20887 GCA_964410385.1 uncultured Rikenellaceae bacterium
CCATCGATCGAAAAATCGAAGAAACCAAACGGGAATTCAGCATCAGCCGGTGTATTGGAAGGCGAGGGATTGGCAGTAACTTTCATCTGTGAAAGTATTGTCCCGGATGGTACGACAAGTGTTACATAATTCAGTCCGTCGAAAGTAAGGAAAGATGCAGCATTGGCTTGTTTGTAGTCAGGAATCATATCGCCGTCACCGTCCCAGAGATTGTTATCTCCATTTGGTCCTTTTTCCTGAGTATCGCTGATACCATCCTTATCTTCGTCCAGGTTCGGACCGGATGCAGTAACCGGTTCCAGCACTGCCCCTGCTGTCATACAAACAAGGTCATAAGTAAGGTTGTTCCCGTATTTTTTGATGAATTTTTTTACTGTATCTGTTCTTGCATAAGCCGGACTGACGAACAGATTATGTGGTTCAATCCCTGCCCAGCCATCTGCTTCAACCGGGCTGCTGACTCTGTCATGCTGGATTTTATTGTTAAAACCTATTTCCAGCCTGATTGTGTCTCCGACGGCAAGGGAAACCGTTGCACTATCCTTTTCGTTCATGTCGATTGAGAACTTTGCCAGCATAGGGGCCATGAAAAAATCAGAGATATCGCTCCATCGCATATACTCCATCGGATTTCCAAGTCTGTTCATTAAAAGTACTCCCTGGCATAATACTGTACCATCACCGTCGGCAGTACCCCTGGTGGTAAGTTTTACCTTAATGTTAACCGGGTCACCTTTCTGAAGTGCACCGGTTGATTTGATGACAACTACTCTCCTTAAAAAGCCAAATGATTCCCCTCTTCCCCAGGTTGAAGGAAGACCATAACAGATTTGTCCGGGGCCATAAGGATTCGGGATGCAATAAGGTGATGTGGGAGCACCGATTTTTTTGGCTCCTGTCAGGGCCCAGATCTTCCGGTTTTCAGGCTCGATAACTACTCCACCCCATGAACCCATAGCACCTGTTGGTGGATTCATGCATGGCAGTAATGAATTATCCCAGACACCATGATCTCCGGGGAAATTGAATCTGGGAAGAGGGCCACAAATCAGCAGGGGATAAGAAGGATAGCCCCACCATCTGAATCCATGAGCATAAGCTACCCCATTCGGACTGGCATTTTCCTGAACTGAGTACCCGCCATATGCCCCAGGATTAGCAACACCGGCTTGTGTAACTGTTCCATATTCGGAATTAACCATTCCATAAGCATAATCAGGGACAGTAACAGAAACAGGCTGGGCAAAAAGAGGAAGTATATTATGTATCATGGATGACACAAAAAAGAATATCATTGAAACAATTAATTGATTTTTCATCTTTATAAAATCTTTAATATTTCTGATTCATTTTTAAATAGTATTATCTGATTAGTCATTTTACCTCACCTTCAAAGTCTTTATCCTTCCACTAATGAAATTATCCGTAATATCTATAAGGTAAAAACCTGCCTTAAATTGCTTAAAATCAATCGTTATCGGACTTCCCATGCTTTCCAGTTTTGTATCCAGGAATAAAGTTTTACCTGATAAGTCAAGAATTCTTAGGCTAACAGTATTATTCCTGAAAATGCCTTCAGGTATCTCAATAAACAGGTTATCCCTGGCCGGAACCGGATAGACTTTTATACCGGTAAGATCTACTTTTTCTGTACCTGTACTGATATCTGAAACAATTATTTTATCAATTCCAACTTTTGCCAGGATCTCAATTGTTTTTCTGGCATCGCTCAAAGGCAGGACCGGATTGGAGGGATCCATTGGTTTGCCCTGGCAATCGGCGGAGAAAAGATAGGATCCTTCGGGTAATGAAGGGAATTCGAATGATCCGTCTGCTCCGGTTACATCCCAGGCCTTCAGCAATCCGTCTGTTGCTCCTTCAAGGAAGACTGATGCTCCTGCAACAGGTCCTCCTTTTGTATCACTTCTCTTTTCGCTGACGGTGAACCCCTTTGCATCACTGTAATCGATTATCAGATTTCCTGAGATAAGATATGACCCTGTATTGGCAGGGGGAGCATTGAGTAACCGCAGATCGGGTGCGGTTATATTTCCTGTTACCTGCACCCAGGTGGCAAGATGTAAGTACTTAACAATACCAAGATATGTAGGTATGAATTCATCATATTCCACAGGATCTGGTATTGCCAGAATTGTATATCTGCCGGATGGCAGATCGGAAAACATGTATGAATTAGTGCCGTTTAGCTTCAGCTGCGTTGTATCATTGATATTGCTTTCCGGGATCAGTATCACTGTGGCTTTATTTATCGGGAGGGTACCTGCCCTGTCCCAGATCTGGCCTGAAAGACTATTGTCGTATTGGACATAAAAAGACTTTTCCTCTGAAAAGGGAGAACCTCTGAATGCCATATCAACCGACTGTACACTCCAGTAGTATTTTCTGCCTCCCTTCAGACCGGATATCAGGTAAGATTCCGAAAGTTCTGTATTACCGTTACCGGCAACCTTGCGCAAACCTTTATCAATATCGGCAAGAGGCGAGACAATATCATATTTGCCCTGATCAGTTCCGATCCTGAGATTGTATGTCAAGGGGCCGGAAGTCTTCCCGAAGCCAATATCTGCAGGCTCCCAGCTCAGAAGGACTCCCTGATCTCCCTGACCGGTTGTAGTCAGATTAACAGGAGCAAGCGGTAATTCTCCAGTAAGATTATGATTATTTCTGTATACACCGGTAAAGGGGCGACTGAGTGAAGGACTGAAACCGGAAATAATCAGGTCAATATCCTTATCACCGTCATAATCGCCCCATGCCAGTGTGCTTCTTCCAACATCGCGAAATGGTGTGCTCTTCTCTGTAAAAACTCCTTTAACGTTTTCATATAATTTTGTAACCGATGTAAGCGTACCTGTGTTTCCTGTATAGACCAGGTCAGGGTCCCCGTCATTATCATAGTCGCCCCATGCAATATCCCCGCTGCAGACCTGCACCAGCGAAGCGCCTATATCGGCAAATGTATATGCCTTTCCAATAAGTCCGTCATTACGTAAAATTTTAGTGTAATAATTTGTTCCTGATCTTCCGCAAAGCGCAAGGTCCATATCACCATCATTGTCATAATCGGCCCAGTCGCAGGCAGCATTACCGACTGAAGGCAGGTTGGTAAGGACGGAGGTAAATATTCCGTCTTTATTCTGGTAAAGTTTTGACGGATCAGCGCCGAATCCGCACGAAAATATATCAGGATCCCCGTCCTTGTCAAAATCGACCCACATACTTTCACCGCTCCAGATACCTTCAAATGCAGCATAAGGTTTCAGAAGCCAGTCACCATTTATGTCTGGTCCTGAATTCTTAAAGATCCGGTTGAAAGTTTCAGCAGTACCTCCAGGTTCACCGGTAATAAGAAGATCATTCATACCATCCCGGTCAAAATCGCTCCAGTCCACCGAGCCCCCGGTGGATTGAATAAGATCCGGCTGATCTGACTCTGTGAATTTCCCACCCAGATTTTCATAGATTATGGTTTTAGCTTCCAGAGGATTACTGGTTATGCTTCCGGTTATAATGACATCAAGATCATTATCATTATCAAGATCCATCCATTCAGCAGAATGCGATGTCCCCGCGCTCAGGCCCCTGAGGACGATCCCGGAGTCCGAAAACTTCCCGTTTTCGTTCCTGTAAATTCTCGAAGCATAATTACTGCTTAATCCAAGCCAGCCGGTTATCAATATGTCCGGATCGCCATCGTCGTCATAATCGCCCCATGCAACCGAGCCGTGAGAAAGATCAATGATGTCTATATCGGTCATTGAGAAAAGAGGTAAAGGTTTAACGTCGATAAAGACCCAGGCAGAGTCTTTCAAGCCGTAATCGTCGGAGATTACATATTTACAGCTATCCGGGCCGACAAATCCTGCTGCGGATGTATATGAAAACTCAAGTCCTGAAGGATTGAGCGCTACAGAACCATGTTCAGGACTCCGAACAGCTGAAATTTTTATTTTATCACCATCCGGGTCACTGTCATTGCTCAGAGCATTTATTATAATTGTTTCACTTGTTGTGGATGCAACTGTATCGTTTTTTGCATCCGGGTAATAATTTGCAATAGGGCCGAATTCTGCGGCTCCAAGATCGGGATAAACGACATCTCTTCTTCGCCCGTCAATGTCATTCCTGACCTCGGTAACGGGAGTAGCCTTTCCGTCGAGCTGGGCTGCGGTTGTATGAAGATCGGTATCAGAAACGAACAACGGATCGGCTGAGATCGAATGAAGATCCTTACCGCTTGCCGCGTTTAATGAAGCCAGATCCGCAAAACCAGCTCCCCCCCAGTATGCAAAAGGTCCCGGCCCTGTACTATAAAAGTCATTATAATCGGATTCAGCGACACTTGCAGAACTTGTTACTGATATAGTATAGGCTGACTTGTTAGAGAAAATATTGTTTTTTATTATTATTCCGGTTGTCCCAGGAGTGATTTCAAAAGCTTTTGCAGCTAATGCGACTCCTGTAATGTTTACACTGTTATATAGTACTGAATAATATTCTGCTCCTGAAAGCACAAGTCCTTTTGTATCTGAGTACCCACCTGCCTGTACAAAATTATTGACTATCAATCCTCTGTTGTTTGCCGGGGCTTTGCAACCGGAAATAAATATGCCTTCACCTGCCACTGAACTGATCTTATTCGCTGAAATTACCGCGGGACCCGTGCATGTTATCATATAAATACCCCTTGATTTTGCTGATATAATGTTGCGGTTAATCAGTGGTTTGTCATGGAATTGCACATAAATACCGGTATGCCCGGTACCGGTTATATTATTATCTTCTATTACAGCTCCGCTGGAATAGGGTTCATTGTATGTATCTCTTCTCATGTAGAGGCCGATGCTGCCATTTTTAAATATATTTCCTTTGATGATCCTGCTCCTGAAATAGCAGCTGTCAGAATTAATTATATATGCTTTATCGGTCCCGTCTGTAACTGCCCTGCCTTCCAGGTAATTATTCTCAAACACAATACTGTCGCAACCCTGCGATAAATTGAAAACTCTTGAATAAAGCGCTCCTGTGGCAGCAACCGACAAATTTCTGATCTGTATGAAATCAGCACTGAGTAATCCGATTACATAATTTGGAGTTTCCGCAGTTGCGGCCCAGGATATCTTTACATCATTATAATTTCCTGTCTCGGACTGGAAGGTAACGGTGTTAACTGAACTTGATCCGGGGATATTCCGGATTTTAATCTGTTCGTTATATGTACCGCTTTTAATGCTAAACACCACAGGTCCCGATACCCCTCTCAGAAGAACATCATTCAGAGCGGCTGCAAAATCCGGATAATAGCCGTTAGTGCCTATGGTATAAGTGCCGCTCAGTTTATTCATGAATCCGGGATCAGAGGCAAATTCATCTGCACCGATATCAGGATACGAAGGGTCCCTTGGATCTCCGTCAATATCATCAGTAATACCCGGGAGAGAAGTTCCTTTTCCGTCCAGCCATGGAGCTGTTGTATGAAGATCAGTAATTGAAACATAATGAGGATATACAGCCAATGAATTTTCATTCATCCCCGAGACAGACTGCAGGTTGCGCAGATCAGCAATTTCATCAGCACCCCATTTAGCAATGAAATTTCCCTCTGTATAAAGGTTATTGTTGCTCATTTCGCTGATTGCCACAGGTGTTGTAATATCCAGGGCATATCCCTTGTTCGCACAAACAAAATTGTTGTTCTTAATAACAACACCTGCTGTGGCAGAGCCGTTATCAGCCTGGAATGCAGCTGAAGCCGGATATTTGCTTTTAATACAGATACTGTTGTTATAAATTTCCGTCATAATCGTGTTGGGAATGGTAATTCCTATTGCCTGATTGGGTCCCGTAACCGTTACGAAATTATTGGCTATCCTTGTCTTCTGAGTATATGTTTCATTATGTTGAATATCCATCCCTGTATAATCTGATTTAATTTTATTCCGGGAATAATTCCCGTTACCCCTGCCGCTTCTGATATAGATCCCGTTTTGTTTCGCAGTAATTTCATTCCCGGTAACCTCCGGTGCAAATACCCAGTTTGTCCGCACTCCGGCCAGTCCGCAGTTGATCATTATATTACCGGTGATTTTAACCCCCGTTATAAATTTATCATTATAGCCCTGGAAGAATATTGCCTGGCTTCCGTTAATGAACCTGCTGTTCCTTATAATGATATTTGTAAGATTCTTATCGTCCCCGTTTATGATTGTTTTGGTCGGGGTTCCGTCATTTGCCTCAAGTCCGAGAAAAAGGTTATTGCTAAAAGTAATATCGGATGCCGGACCTTTAATTTCAATCAGCTTCCCGTAACTGGTACTCATAGCTTTGAAGGTCATACCCCTGAAGGTGATAAACCTGCCACCGTTTATAGTCGCGACATAGTTATCTGCTGTACCTGTTGCTGTCCATTGAAGTATGACAGCGGTAGAATCACCCGCCTGAGACTGGAATATCACATTGTTTGTGGCAGAAGCGCCGGTAATATTATTAATAGTGAATTGTTCCGAATATGTTCCTGATATTACATTAAATACAACCGGACCATTCACCCCCTGGGTATTCAGGGCGTTAACGGCAGCAGTAAAAGTGGGATAATCACCACCGGTACCGATAGTTTTGGTGCCGGAAATCTGAGCGAATATTGAGAATTCACAGATAGAGATCAGAATTGCTATTATTGCAACATTCTTATTGATCTTTGTTTTTTCTGGAGAGAGTAGAATTGATTCCATACGCTGAGAGGTATTTTATTAGTATAGCTTTAATTAAATGTTGACCGCCAGACATTTCTGTTAAATAAAATTATAACAAACTCATCTTATCTCTCTAAATTTAGGAATTATAACAACTTAAGTCAACAAGAAATGAGTAAAACCGGTTTCCGGATTAGTATCGGGGTAGTTTGGATGAGAGTCGGCTCATCAATCATCACTCACCGCTCATCTTTAAGTTGGCAGTTGGCAAAAGGCAGTTGGCAATTCTCACAACTCAATAGCTCACCGCCCATCTCTCACCGTTCACCTCTCACCGCTTCTTCCCGCTCTGCGCTCAGAGCCCTTTGTCATTCAATCCTTCAAGCAACGTACAGAATAACCCGAGGTCTTGAGAAATATACCCGGAGTCACATTATTGGAACTGTAACTCATAGTGTGAAAATATGCATTCTGGGAATCAGATTCTGTAACTGACCACCAGGTTCCGTAGTGCCCGATTGATTGAAAATTATAGGTACTGTTGCGGCTGCCCCCGGGCAGAGCTGTAAAACCTGTTTCATTTGTTGCTTGGGTGTTGGGATATTGCCAGTGTTCTGTACCTGCTTCTTTCAATCCGCCGGCCGCTATACTTTCACCACCTGAATTTGTAAGTAAAGTTGACCACTCAGCTTCAGAAGGTACGTGCCAGCCTGATGGGCATAACCGTCCTGTATTAACAGAATACCAGTTATATAAGGCCCCATAAGTGTTTTTCATGTTATTAAAAACATCATTATCATAAAAACAATAACCCGGGGTTGCAAGATTGTTCCATAAACTATTATCCGTCACTAATGGAATAACTGAGCCATCATTATAATGGGTTGTTCTGAGGTTCTGTCCCATCCACACCTGATTTTCCACATTGATAGTCGTATACAGATTCCCATCAATATCCTTTAAAACACCAATTCCTGAATCTTTCAGGCAGCGAACAGACTTCCCGACTGATCTGTAGTAGGGTACTATGGACATAGAGCCGGAATTGTTAGTCAGATGAACAGTGGGTGGATTTTCTGTATAATTTGAGAAACATTGCCAGACACCATATTCACCGAGGTGAAAAAAAGTGCCATTGGAGCTTCGGTACCCTCCCGGAAGAGCTGTAAAACCGCTTTGGTTAGTTGCCCCTGTATTGGGACTTAACCAATGAAGAGTTCCGGTTTCTTTTAATTTACCTCCTGCATTACCTATAAATCCAAGGTAGTTAGCTAAAATTATCCATTCATCTTCTGTGGGTTTATGCCACTCTGTTGGACATATGTTATCCGTGTAATCGTTGTACAGAGCACCATAAATCATTTTGTTTCCAATGTCATTGTTGTACCAGCAATATGCAGAGTATCCATAAGTGCCTTGTTCTTCCCATTTAGAATTCTCTGTTACATATAGGATGTTTTCACCATTTTTATACTTACTGGTTTTGAGGTTTTCTGCCATCCATAATTGTGTGCCAATCTGGACCACTGAATAACTGACTTCATTTCCGTCATAGCAGGTACTAAAATTGAATGTCAGAGTCAGACTTGAGTTTTCCGGATTAAATGTGGTAGTTATAATTGTACTGGCAGTTCTTGTTGAAACTGTTGAAGTACCTGTTATTTTAAACCTGTCTCCTAAATTATATGAGAATGTTTTACATTGCAAACATGTACCTTTTGAGTCTACCTGCTTGTCCTGGGATACTAATACATTTTCCGTGGCCTCATATAATATTGTAATTGCTGAATTCCCGGATGCGGAGCTTATTAATTTGCCGCTGTATGAGAATCTGCCGGAGTTGATCTTTATAACATAAAGCCCTTCTTTAATCCCTTGTACGGTGTACGTATGCTGACCCACGGAAAGCAGATTTCTTGTCTGTGCTATTATTCTGCCGGTAATATCATAGAGTCTTATAACAGTTTCTCCGGCTTTCTGCAAAGGGAACCGTACCCTTGCCAGATCTGTCACCGGATTTGGATAAAGGAATACTTTACTTGTTTTGTATTTATTGATCGGTTCTATTCCGGTTGTTGATGAAACGAGACGTAATGTATCACTGCCTTTCATCCTCAGTATTTTACCCTGGGTTACATTTTCCACAATGACCGAGTCCACTTTAGAGCTTTCACCGACACCGGCAAAACTTACCAGAACATCCTGTGCCTGAAGGCTCAGCACCGAAATAACCGGCAGGATCAGAAGGATGGAGGTCATTGATTTTAAAATATTCCGTATGGTTTTCATAATTGATATTTTTCTAACCACGGTGTTGCACGGAGTCCCGATAGCTATCGGGATCATGGAGTCACACGGAGTATCTTTCGTCATTGAAGCAATTACTCCGTGTTTTACTCCGTGTACCTCCGTGAACTCCGTGGTTAATGATTTTTCATTTAATCAAACTTCAAACTCAAAACAAACTCAATACTCACAACTCACAAATCTTTCAACTCCCTTAACCCTGTCTTTCAGTCCCTCAGTCCTTCAATCATCCCTGTCAGTCATGCAGGCAACGAACAGTCATCCCGTATCTTTTATTGAAGCTATCCCTGTAGGCTGCAGCAGATTTATAGAGAACAAACCGGCACCATACATTTGAATCATCCTTCTCCATAGTTGACCACCAGATGGCCATGTCCCCTAAGGGAACATAAACACCATCGTCCCTGCGACGGCTGGCTCCATACGCTGTGAATCCGCTTTCGTTTGTGGCTCCTGTATTCGGTGCTTCCCACAATGCCTCCATATAACCTCGAGATTTTAGTTTCCCCCCCGCAACACCTTCACCTCCCATGTTAGTCATAAGTACAGTCCACTCTTCGTCACTGGGGATATGCCATCCGGCAGGGCATAAATTACCATGGATTACTACGTACCAATTATAATAGAACCCAGCGAAAGGCATCCCCGCACCAGTACAATATCCATGAGTTGTAAGACTAGCCCATTCAGTGGGATCTGTTACAAGTGGTATGCTAGGACCTCCGGTATATTTCTTGGTCTGAAGATTTGCCGCCATCCATGTTTGTACTCCTTTATCAGTCGACTGATCGGGATTATCTATTATCCCTTTAGCCGAACCAATCTGTACCACCGGATAATTATTGCCATCGCCGTCGGTGCAGGCAATGAAATTATATGTGATAGTTTTGCTTGACAACGGGACATCAGTTACAATTGTTCTGTAAATACCCGATTTACCCATTAACTTCAACCGGTCTCCGGTATTATATTGCATTACTGCTTCGTCATTTGTGCCTTTTGAATCAGCTTTCTTATTCCGGGATATTGCTGAGCTTTCATGGACAATTTTCACGCCATTTCCTGTTGAACCTGAGCTTATCAGCTTCCCGTTCAGTGAATATCTGCCGGTGGTGACATATGCCAGATATATCCCTTCCCTGAGATCCCGCAAAGAATAGGTATGCTCACCTCCTGAAAGAAGATTCCGGGTTTTCGCTATCTCCTTTCCGGAAATGTCGTAAAGGGTGATCATGGTCTCACCCGCCTCCGGCAGAATGAATTGCATCTTTACATGATCCTTCATCGGATTGGGGTAGAAAGTGATTTTCCCCGTTTCTCTATCACTGCTTATATCGAATACTGAGACGGTTCCCTTCAGATGCAAGATATCGCTTCCTTTCATTTTCAGGGTTGTACTCTGGGTGAGGTTCTCAACAAAAACCGAATCCACGGTTGTACTTCCGCCTGAGCCGGCGAATGTTATCTGATAGTCCTGAGCGCGAAGTTTTTGCGTCGGAATGACCGGCATAAATAAAAGTATGCAGATCAAAACTTTAATTGATGGCTTTCCGGGTTCCATAGTAATTTTATCAATATAAGGTCAAAAATTGCTTAAGCTATGATCAGGAGATTCTTCCAATCCCTTTCGACCATAAGACATCTACTTCAGAGGTTTAGTTAATATATCCTTATTAAAATTACGAAAGGAAACTCCTGAAGTCAAGAGCTATTTAGCAAACGAGGTAAATAAATTAGTATCGGGCAGGTTTGGATGAGAGTCGGCTCACAACTCACCGCTCATCACTTACCCAGCCTCCGCAAAACTTCAGTGGGCAAAGCGCTCAGCTTTCAACGCTCAACGGACTTTAGCTCCTGAGAAGAAAGTATAAGTGTACTCCGCTGCATTTCCATAAACAACTGCAGGAGGTGTCGGATCATTTACATATCCATATAATTGGACAGTCTGATTCTTTGAAAGAAACAGAGTCATATCTACATCTACCATCTCTGCTGCTCCGCTTGCATAAACACGATTACCATCGTAATTTTTTCCTCCTGCTACCAAATATGCATAGATCATATAACCGGGGGTTATGCTCGTAAAATATATTGAGCCACGGAAAGTATAGATTCCATCTTCTGGAGCGACAAAGGTACTGGAAGTTGAGTTAAAGGCATTACCCACATTTTCCCAGATTGTTGAGTTAGTACTAAAGTCTATTTTCCTCGTTGTTCCAATTGCCGGCCAATCATAAGAAACATCAAGTTTGACTTCGAAATAGACATGATCCGCCGCTGGCGCAGGGATTGGCTCCCAGGTCGCAAGACCCGTGGCATCAGATGTCAGAACCTGACCTGCTGCAGGTGTTCCTCCGTTGATCTTTATCTGTCCGTTAACTTCAAGTTCTGTTGTGGGAGTTGAGGTCCCGATTCCAATATTGCGATCGTCACGATCAATGTACAATATTGTAAACGGATCGCCACGATTCTCATTTAACATTGAAAAATTACTTAGAGGGTCAATGTTAATATACCACTCCAGTTCAGGCTGGTTAGTGCTTCCAATCTTCAACTGAGGTCCGGAATAGTTTTTCACATGTAATTTGGCTTCAGGACTATAGACACCCATTCCAATATTGGTGCCATCGTCAATAATTGATCCCGATTCCAGTCCGGTCCCGTTGCCTCTTGGAACTAGCTTATCGCCAATACCGATTATTTTGCCGGCAGCCATTGAATTTATCTGCCCTGCTGTAATACCTGCCGTTGCTGATAGTTGTGTGGTGGTGATACCTGAAAGTCTGGCAAGGGGCAACGTTCCAGCTGTAATGTTATCAGCCGAAATGCCTGCTCCAACCTTCGATCCTGACAAACTACCATCCATAAGATCTGCTACATCAGCGTCGACGTTTGTAAGATTATTCCAGTGTAAAGATGCCTGTCCGCTGGTCTGAAGATTGGTTTTGGTGTAATAATTGCCGGATACACCTGTCCAGACCGGGTCACTCTCTGAACCAGCTTTTTCTGCATATAGAGCATAGGGTACACTTAAAATCTGGCTCTGCCCCGAAATGGAATAACTTGTACCGCCTTTGGGATCCATTTCAGTTCTGAGAAAATAGGGCCCGTTTGACCAGTCGATCTTTGAAAAATCTCCTATGGAAGCTGTCCCGCTTCCGATTTCAAGGGTCAGAAGACCGTTTTCATTTGTCGAAGGATTGGGGGAGTAAGTCTCCTGATAAACAATTATCTGGATAATGCTTCCCCTCAATATAGTGGTACGCACTCCTATGCTCTGTTTTGTGATAAGTTCACCGCTTGCACTTCTTACCACGCACTGATAACTCATCATTTGTGGCGGTTGAGCAAGAATACTGACAGCAAAGGCTGCAATTGCTGTGAGAGTTAATAATTTTTTCATATTGTTTATTTATAAAGATTTTATAACAATGTGCCAGAGATTATTTTCAAATTTCTTTTAATATTGGATCTGCCTTAGTGCTCTTTGTGTGTACTTAGTGCTCTTTGTGGTTAAAAAACAAGTCCACTTAACCACAAAGTACACAAAGGTTTACACAAAGAGCACAAAGGCAGATCAGTTTTCTAAAACATCATTGGCATTTCAGAGAATTTAATGTTCTTTGGCACAACAAAATATTTACCATCAACCGGAATATTAGTCTGGATCTTTGTTACCTCCTGGTGAGAGCCGATTCCCATTATCTTCATGTCAAGCAGCATAAGTATTCCGTTCCAGGTAAGTACCTTGCCCATATCGCCCTTCATTACTTTGCAGGATTTACCCAGGAAAGTTTCATCAGGTGCTTTTGTGAATCCCATTTTGGAATACATGGATTCGGAGAAGGATTCAACATCTCCTTTTGACGACTCGGCAATCCACGTTATAATTGGATTTTTAAGCTTGAATCCTTCATCAGAGCGGTCAGGATCCCAAAGATACTGGTAGTCACCATTAGTGACGACCCAGCCTTTACGTTTTTCCCCGTCTTCCACCGCATCTGTATACATGGCACTTTTCATTCCATAATCGTCGAAATAAAGAGTCCCTTTACCTACTTTGTCCCCGGAATATGAATATTCAATAATCCCTGATTTAAGACCATAAGGTTTCAGAGTATTTTCCTGTCCTGCCAGAATCGGCAGTATAAAAAAAAGACATTGTGAAAAGGCAAACAGGTTTTTCATGATTTTAAATATTTAATATTTTATAAAGGTTTCTTTTTTCTTGTAACACTCCAGTTGAAAGTCATTTCTGTCCGGTTTATATCTGATCCTTCAGAATTATCGATTTTCTTATTTCCTCTTCCTCCGAAAAATGTCTTTCCGTCACCATAATCGACCAGAAGATCAGGCGGAATCTCAGCTTTCTGACTATCATCTTCGGGTATCCCTACATTAGCCGGAAGAGGTGTCCCCAGATCTTTGAGATATGTTTTGAGTGATTGAGAAACACTCGTTATTGTCGGATCAGGCACAGGATCTTCAACAGGGCCAGGCGTGAATGTTGTAGACAAATCATCCGTTTTATGATCGAAATCATTAATGGGTTTTGATCCGTCGGGATTCCAGCTCCTGCCTGTTGTCCTTCTTGTCTCATCCCAGTAGAATTCCACAGGAAATCCACCGGTGACAATCTTAACGACTTTATCTGTTTTTTTATCTATTACCAGTATAATGTTGGACCTGAGCAGATAATCCTTTTCAGGTATTTGCCTTTTTAAAGGATTCCTGTTTACATAAACAGTCTTTTCAAATCCAAAACCTTTATGATTGGCATAATCATATTTCTTTGACCTGGAATAAGCACTAAATGTAGTGAGATTAATATCAAGCGGGCGGTAATATTCCCATCTCTGGTTAAGTAAAGGCATATCACCGGAGTTCTCAAGTTTCAGTGGTACGTAAAATGAGGCCTCATTTCTTTCGTCGAGAGTATAATTCCCTCTTTCAACTCCATCGCTCTGCTTCCGGTCATAAGACGATCTGACGAACTTCGTTGAATTACCATTAATTGTCAGTGTTCCTTCATATTCAGGAGGTTTGACTGTAATTGTTGCTTCATCAACATATTCAATCGCTGATCCTTCAGGAATAAAAGTAGCCATTATCGATATCTCCTTATCCTTTTCGCCTGCCCTATATTCAAGTCTGGCAATTCCTATCTGATCTGTTATTATTTTACTGCCGGATGGCGGAGTAATTTTACCGTCAATAAGTCCTGTAATATTGACTACAACTGATACCCGGAATGCCTGTATTTTCAGTCCGGCAGTGTCAAATTCATGGACATCTATCGTTATTGCAGTCTGCTCACCGTTATATATTTCCTTTCGTTGGGGTTCTACAAGAATTTCATAATTATGCTTTATCTTTTCAACGATATATCCTTCCTGGGCAATTACATCTGTGACAAGTATTGACCATGTGAATATGATGAATATGACTGTTTTAATTTTTATTGGGTTGACCATGATTGTTCTTTTTTCGATTTTTTGTGAGTTTTGATCAGAAGCAGTCATTGGGATCATCCTTCATATCAAAAGGATTTCTCAGGATAATGACCCTGACAGTTCTTCCTGCAGTTTCATTCCCTATTTTATCTTCATACCCATGTATCAGCAGATAACTTTTATTTTCCTCAGTTGGTTTTGTATCTGTACTCGTCCAATCATATGGTTTGTCCTGCTGACCTGCTTTACCCCAGTGCCTGGTTGTGACATTTTTATCCCAATATATCGTTACGGATACTTCCACCGGAATTCTGGATCCGGAGTCATTTGTATTGCACCGGACAGATCCCTCTGTTTTACTTGCTCTCCATGTTCCGCTGGTTTCCATATGATCTTCCTTTTCATCACCCACCCAATGATTTATATAATGAAGATTCATTGTTCCTTCACCAGCCTTTATTCTGGGTTGAACCATACCAAATTCACCTGGAGGTATAATACATCGGATTAAACTGTACCAATCAGATTTTTCTTCAAAGGTTGCTCCATCTCCAAGTGTCTCTTTTGGATGGTTTATCCATTCATGTGTTTCAACTGTAAATTCAAAACTGCACTCATTTACCAGCTGGTTGTATCGTTGATCAATAAATGAGTATTGCTGGGTATTCATTCCCAGTTTTCTGGCTGTTGCAAGATATTTTTCGGCAGCTTTCAGATATCCGCCGCATCTGTTTGCCCCTGATTGTTTGCTGAGATAATCTTCAATTCCGTGTTTCAGTGCTCTTTCAGCATCAGCCTGTTGTGCGGCGGCAGAAGCAGACTGATCAGAACCGGACAGTCTTCTCAGATTCATCCATGTGACATGCCCTTCAACCTGGGTCAGTACCTTCTGCCATTTAAGACAATCATCCCCGGCTGAAGAAGTACAGCAAACGGCCGGGTAATATTCATAATACATTCCGGTACACGGGCCTTTGGTCCTGGGATTATCATAGATTTCTGCTATGCTGGCAGAAAGCATGATTTGTGTATCATAGTTAATATCTCTGTACGTCAGCGGTAGGACCGGATTATATGCAGCCAGCTTTTTACTTTGGTTGGTTACTTCAATCGGGGTCGGGATTCCGAGACTGAATTTTCCTGAAATATAAAATGTCCCCTCAATATAGTTCTCATCGGTGTGGTGTTCCACTGATCCGAGAGGTACCAGAAATTGTGCATTTACAATATGATAAAGTATCATTGAATTTGTAACATCACCCGGAGGATTATAAACTTCCATCCGAACCTTTTCCATGAAAAATAAATCCTGCGGCAGGACTGATATTCCGTTAATTACAGTTTTCCCAAGAACACCTGGTTGTCTGGTACCATGTAACAGCAGAGTGATTGTTGTATTTTCACTGAGTGCTCCTGCGGGAATATATATACCTGCAGAAAGACCCGATTCAGGATCTTCTGCCATAATACTTCCGCCATCTGCGCCGATCACAGAACTCTCACGGATATCGGGATAAAAGGGAGAGCCTTCAGTCTCAGATGAAAGTGTCAGGATAATAAGAATAGTCAGGAGAAGGCTCCCCTTGAGTAAAGTAAATTTTAACATGAGGATCAGATTTTTACGAATTCAACCCTGCGGTTGTTGGCCATATCTTCAGGAGATGCATTATTTGAAATGGGTTTTGATTCGCCCCAGCCTTTAGCAGCGAGCCGGTCTGCGGATATCCCCAATTTTACGAGGGTATTCATAACAGTATTTGCACGCTCTTCGGAAAGCTTCTGATTGAATGCATCGTCACCCTGACTGTCGGTATGCCCTTCAACACTGAACTTCAGATCAGGATTATCTTTCATCAGCGTATAGATCTCATTGATCGCACCCATCGATTCAGGCTTAAGAGTGGACTTATTGACATCAAACCGGATGCCGTTGACAATGATCTTGCCGTCCTGCATCACTCTGTCATAATATTTCACACCACCTTTAGCGATCCTGACATTTTTTACATAACAGAGGTTGGTATTGCTGGCATGATATACATTAATGGTCAGTCCCGACGGGTCAAAGTCAAGCCGGGGAATATTAATAAGGCGCGTATCATCAGAATATACTTTAAGTTTCCCGTTTGTATATGCAATCGAAAGGTGTATCCACCTGTTCAGATCCCGTTTTTCATCCGGATAAGTGCTTTTTGCTTCCCCTATCGACATTTCATTACCCCAGATCCTTATATCAGTGTACCCGGATGGACTAACCGATCTCTGGTTCTTCCAGTCATATAAACTAACAACAAATAATTGTCCGCTAGGATAGTAGTAATCCATCTCTATAGTAAAAATTTCCGGCAGATGATCTTCCTTGGGATCTTTGAAATAAGGCACAATTGTCGGATCACCGCCTCTGAACATGTTCACCTTTTCTCCGCCGAATTCGGCAACTTCAACATTACCCCGATCCAGATCCCATCTTGAAGGGAATTCCCCATTCTCCTCATTTAACAGGTTATCTTCGAAGATTACCTGGTCGCCGGGAACAAAATCATATTTTGACCAGGCAAGTGCAGGTTCTTTTGCAGCGGCATCTCTTTCAGAAGCTTGCTCCCTGGTATCTTTTACTGCGTCTTTGCCGTTTCCTGCAGGCTTCTCTTCTTCAGCTGTAACATCTTCAGCTTCTTCACTCTTACCTTCATTTTTGGCTGTCTTGTCTTTCTTTTTGAAAACACCTTTTAAGCCTTGTTCCAGCTTATCAAAACCTGCATCAATTACCCTGTCTGTTGCACGATTGGCACGGTGATCAGCTTCACGGTTTACCTTGTCCTTGACATCAACTTTAACCTGGGCTTTCGCTTCCGGGACAAGTATCATCAGAATGGCAAAAAGCACTGAAAAAAATATCGGATATTTCATGGCAGTATAATTTTTCAAATAAAATTAAACTGCAGAACAACAATAGTCAACAGCAAATGAGTAAACAGGGGTTTTGAATTAGTATCGGCGGCTTTCTGGCAAAGAGCGAAGGTCAAAACTCTCATCGCTCACTACTCATCGCTCTGCGATCTTTGCCCTACGCTCTTAGCCCTGAGCCCATCTCTATTCGTAGAGATGCTCTGTCATTGCCTGGAGTACCTGTTTTTTCAGAATGGGGGAGACAGGGATCTTTGTGCCTTCCTTCAGAATAAGGTAGCCACCGTCTTTTTTGACGAATCTGTCGATATAGTTTATGTTTATAAGATGTGACTGATGCACGCGAATCATGCCCGAACCCGACAGAAGGGTCTCGAATTCCTTGATGGTACGCGACACCAGTATCTTCTTTCCATCAGAGAGACTGAATGAGGTGTAATTGCTGTCGGCCTCAGCCCGGATTATGTCGCTTACTGAAACAAGTTGAAGATGATCTGATGTATGGAGAATGATCCTTTTCAGCACTTTTCTGCTCTGAAGATTTTCACTCAGGGCCTGGAGCTTTAATTGCTGATCGGCCTGATTAATTATTTCCCTGGCTTTCTCCACTGCTTTGCACAGCTCATCTGTATCCACAGGTTTCAGAACATAATCGAGTGCACTTACTTTGATTGCATCAAGAGCATATTCCTGATGTCCTGTAACAAAAATCACTTTGAAAGATACGGTGCTGAATTTCTTCAGCAGATCAAATCCGGTACCATCGGGGAGTTCGATGTCAAGAAATATCAGATCGGGATTGTTCTGCCGTATTGCTTCATAACCCTCCTCAATGCTCCCAGCAGTTGCAAGGATAATTACTTCAGGGAAATGTTCATTTAGCAACGCCCTGATGGTATTTCTCACGGTCGCCTCGTCATCTACTATTATAACATTCATTTTGTCAGTCTGTTAAACCCTGAAACCCTTAACCTGAAACATCTCATCTCTTTCCGATATTAAGTTGGCAGTAGGCAATAAGCAGTTGGCAATTGAAATAACGATTATTCATGCATAAATCTTCTTGTATGGCAGCATCATTACAACTTTTGTTCCTGCTGCCAGGTTGTTATTATAAAGGTCTGTTATTTCATAGCTGATATTCTTCTGCCTCATCGTTTTCCTGAAATTCTCAAGTCTCTCTCTTGTGACCTGGGTAGATACGGATTTCCTGTTCTTCTTTCCGGCAGACCTGACCTCTGCATCTTTTCTTCCTATGCCATTGTCACTTACTTCAAGTTTAATGAGTCCGTCGCTTATGCTGTAAGAGATCTTAAGATCTCCTTTCTCTTTAAGTGGAAGCAGGCCATGTTCAATCGAATTCTCAACGCAAGGTTGAGTAAGCATCGGAGGGATACTGATATTTTCAGGATCGATAGCATCGTCGAGCCGTATATCATAATCAAATTCCTTTTCAAATCTCAGTTGCTGAAGGTCGAGATACAATCTAATAGTTTCAATTTCCTTTTCCAAAGGGATAAATTCCTCCCTTGAGTTTTCCAGGATATTCCTCATCAGTTTTGCGATTTTGGTAAGGAATGTATTGGCTTTCTGTGGCTTTCCTGTCAGAATGAAATCCTGTACGGCACAGAGGGAGTTGAAAATAAAATGAGGATTCATTTGTGCTCTTAAAAGCCTTTGTTCCAGATCTATCTGTGCAAGGCGGCTTCTTAGCTTATTGTGCCTGAGGATCAGGAAAGAGATCAGTGTCACAAGTACTATAAGTATCCCTAATCCCGTCATGATGAGTCTCTGCTGCCGTATCTGGTTATCATGGCGGATACTTTCCTTCATATGCTCGTATTCAGCTGCCTCCTGTTTCTTGTCATAATCATACTGAAGTTCCATCCTTGTAATCTGTTTAAGGTATGCGGCATTACTTATACTATCCTTTAACTGATGATGTTCTTTCAGGTATTTGTAGGCAAGATCTTTACGATCGATTAAGCTGTAGAGATCACTTAACACAAGGGTTGCATCCTGTACCACAAATGGCAGTTTCTGGGCTTTCCCCATCCTGTATGCTTTTGTTAAGCTCTCCAGGGCCGATTTTTGCCGGCCCTGTGATTTCTGAATATTTCCGAGAGTCACATAATAATATACA
Organism: uncultured Rikenellaceae bacterium; assembly: GCA_964410385.1. Lineage (GTDB taxonomy): Bacteria > Bacteroidota > Bacteroidia > Bacteroidales > VadinHA17 > LD21. Next base: position 19,521 of record CAYPHL010000076.1, read on the forward strand.
AGTTCCGGGTCTCTGATCCCGGAAGCAATTTCCATCGCTTTCTTTATATAGAATTCTGCTGAGTCAGTCTGTGAACGAAGAAGGAATGTTGATGCAATATTATTGTATCCCGAAGCAATTCTTGAAGGATAGTTCATCCTGGAGTCCAGTTTCAGGCCTTCTCTGAAATAGATCAGGGCACTGTCATATTTTGCTTTGGCATTATATGTGGTGGCAATTGTATTATAAGTCTTGCTTACCTCCCACAGGTCATTCCTGACCTTTGAAATTGCCAGTTTCTTGTTACAGAATTCCAGAGCTTTATTCCAGTCCTCCTGGTGGTAATACATAAGTCCGATACTTCCATAAGCTATGGCAATCCCTGCCGAATCACCTTTTGCTTCCCAGAGGCGGAGTGCCTCGAAATATGAATCGATTGCTCTGCCGAAAAGGGTCATGTCGCGATAAATATTCCCCAGACTGTTAATCGCATCTGCAAGAGGTATTGTATCTGCTGTTGACCGTGCCACATCAATAGCCTGCTGTATAAGTGCAACGGCTTTTTTAAAATCTTTCTCATGTTGTGCAAAGTATGCAAGGGAATTATATGAATTTATTACTCCCCTGTTATCTCCTGCTTCTTCAAAAAAATTAAGACCCAGGGAAGCATATCTTTCTGCTTCCTGAAGGTCGCCTTTTACACTGAAGATATATGACAGGTAGTAACATGCCCTGGCTTTTCCAAGTGTATAATCTAGTTCCCTGTAAAGTTCGTAGGCTTGCATTGAATAGTATTCCGAGCTGTCGGTATTGTTGAATGATTTAGCAAACCATGCAGAACCGAGTACAAGGGATGCATCAGCTCTGCCTCTGGTATATTTCATTGTCTCAGATTCCCTAAGTACCTGGTGAGCAAGAGGGATTACCATATCAGGGTTTCTCCGTGAGCTCAGCAGCAGGTCATTGTTTCTTTTATTTATTAAAGAGGTGTCCGGTATTTCCCGGGAAGGAGGAATAGGGTAAAAATCCCGGGAAATGATGTTCAGGCAGATAAAGGTGGTTATGAAGATTCCTGAAATCACGGGATGATCAATTTTCATTAAAGTTAATCAAATTATTGGTACTTTAAGGAGGAAAAAATATTTCAGAAATTTTTAATTATACAAATAGTTATCAATTAATGGTTTATTAAGGATTGGTGGTCAAATCAGGGGCTAATCGTAAAAAAATATTTTAAAGAAAGCTTGTTAAATAAAAATGATTACATATCTTTGCACCCGCTTTTGAGCATTAAGTTGGTTGAGGGGTTAAAAGAGATAGTCTTCCGGCTTGGGATGAAGGGGAAGAAAAGAGGTTGAAGAAGCCGGAAAAATTATCTCAATTTTTTT
>CAYPHL010000077.1:0-13623 GCA_964410385.1 uncultured Rikenellaceae bacterium
CCCTCAGGAAGATCCATCGTTATGACCTTCTTCCTGTTATCGATCTTTACAATAAGATCCTGATGTAAAGGAATAAGGATCTTTTCATTCCGGGGTGTCTGAACATCAAGAAGTATCTGGCCCGGATTTTCAATTATTTCCGATATTGTTCCTAAATGATCATTGCAGGTGGTACTGATCCGGTAACCTTTAAGCCGGTAAAGGTCATCCTCCGGATCCTCAGTTTTAATGACCGAGGTAAGAAATACTTTGCTGCCGATAAATCCGCGAACCTTTCCGAGGGAATTATATCCGTCAAAAGTGACACGGATCAGGCCATTATCGACAAATTCATATGATGAAACAAGAAATGGAACCAGCTTTCCTTCTGTTTCGAGGAAAACTGATTCCATTTCAGGTGTATTTCCTTCAAAGCCTTTTTCGGTTTTAATTGTCAGGGCACCATCAAATCCGTAGGATTTAATGATCTTTCCCAGCAATATGCCGGCACTGTATGCCATGGATCGGGGATCCTGAAGCTTTTATTCCTGAGGTTTCTCTTCCGGAGCTGTTTCCTGTGCTGTATCGGTTACTTCAGGATTGCCTTCTGCAGGTTGTTCTTCCTGTGCTGTTTCAGCTTTGCTTTCGGCTTCGGCTTTGGCGGCCACCTCGGCTTGTTTCTTTGCCAGTGTGGCTGCTCTCTCTTCATTTATCCGTTTTTCTGATGCAAGCTTCTTCGCAACTTCATCATCCTTCGATTTTTCAAGGCCTGATTTCTTTGCTTCGATCTTTTCTTCATTCTTCTTCATCCACTCTTCGAAGCGTCTTAGTGCTTCTGGTTCGTCAAATGCACCTTTCTTCACTCCTTCGAGAAGATGTTTTTTCAGAAGGACACCCTTGTAAGAGAGGATAGCCCTGCACGTTTCAGTAGGTAATGCGCCATTTTGCAGCCAACCGAGAGCCTTATCGAAATCGAGTTCGATTGTGGCGGGGTTAGTGAGCGGATTGTATTTTCCGATCTTTTCAATATATCTGCCATCCCGTGGCGACCTGCTATCTGCTACCACAATGTGGTAATAAGCCAGTTTCTTACGACCTTTCCTGGCTAATCTGATTCTAACTGCCATTAAATTCTAACGCTTTATATTTTACCTTTTTTAAAATTGTGGGTGCAAAGATATGTTTTTTATTTAAATGAACAATCCTGCAAAATATAAAAGAGGGTACGTGAATACCCTCTTTTATAAATTTAATAATTACAACTAATTATAACCTTCATTCTGATCGGCATCCGACATTGCGTCATTGGCATCGAGTTCGGCTTCCGGGATCGGATATATCATCCTCCAGTCATATGCCGGAAGGGTAAGGTGAGTACTCCAGTTTGGTCCTGCAACATCGGGACGGTTAAGCGGAGAGCCGGTGCGGAGCAGATCCGGGGCTGCAAATCCTTCACCAACAAGCTCTTTCCTTCTTTCAAGCCAGATCTCCTGTATAAGTTCAGTTCCGGTCTTGACGGATTTTACAGCGCTTGCCGAAGCCCTGTGCTGAATCTCATAAAGTGCATCCTGGGCTGCCGCAAAGTCGGGACTGGCTTTTCTGGCCAGACACTCTGCCTTAATAAGTACCAGTTCTGATGTACGCATAAGTGTCGGCTGTGCAAGTCCCACACTACCCGGGTTCTGACCCGGAACAGCATCCGTTCTGGGGAATTTCCCGTACAGAGAAATATGTCCCGGACGATAAAATGTCCATGAATCTGCATAATCGGGATAGAACATTGTTTCCGGATCAATGGGGCCGCCGTCGGAAGTGTAGAATTCAACCTCATCAAACGATTCAGCCAGGTAACCTTCAAAATGATATAATTCAGAGGTATAATCCTTGAAGAATGAATTTACTGTGGAATTGTTAAGGTTATAGAACAGGGGAGTAACAAACCATCCTCTCCTTATGTCATCGCTTGCATATTTGCTGACAAAATCGGTATTGATAAACATGTTGCCATACCCTTCGGGATGATCATAGAATGATGTAAGGCCCCAGTAGATCGGATAATCGTCGGCATTGAAAGGGTCTATCAATATTGATTCCTCATTTGCATGTGAAAATCCGAGAACATAGTCTGCCGCATTTGTATTGAGAGGCGGAGCATCATTCAAAGCTGCCTGGGCGTAAGCAAGGCCTGCATTGAAATCGCCTTTTGACAGAGCCACCCGGGCTGCGAGGCCATTGGCAAAACATTTCGATATCCTTTTGCTTCCCGATGCACCGTTCAGCGCGGGAAGTCCTGCAATTGCATCAGTAAGATCCTGCTGCATAAGGGTATAGACATCTTTAACCTTTCCCCTGGGCCTGGTATTATTGGGATCGCTTTCGGTATAAACCGGAACACCGGCACTTTCACCTGCGTCCTTTGTATATGGCTGCGAGTAAAGGGTTACAAGACCATAGTATGCCCATGCCCTTATTGTCTTGACTTCAGCTTTATAGGCGGAATTCTGTGCCTCATCCCATGGCAGATCGGCATTGATGGCCACATTACAGTTCTCTATGACCTGGTATAAATACTGCCAGAATGAACCCGGTCCACGAAAATCGGTATTTGATGCAACCCATTGAAAATTAAATGTCTGCACCCACCAGCTCCAGTTCAGCTGTTCGGCAAGGAAAACATCATTCCCCCGGAGATCATTTGTGACACTCAGGAATGAACCATAGAGTCTCTCGGAGGTTATAAGATCATAAATGCCATAAAGGACAGCCATGGCATTTTCAGGTGTAGCAAAAGCCTGTGAGTCTTCAACACGGTCGGTAGGATAATACTCCAGAAAATCTTCGTTACATCCCGCTATGAAAACAACAGTAAAAACAATTGATAATATTATTTTTTTCATACGTAATTTTTTTAACTGGTCAGCTGCAACAGCCCTGATAAGAAATAATTTCTCATTTCCCATATTCTGATCATGGTTTTTTTTCATTACAACTGAACGTTTGTGATTAGAAACTTATATTGATCCCTGCTGTTATGGTCCTGACGTTGGGTACAAGGGTAGTGGTTGTTGTTCCCTGCAGTCCCTGTTCCGGATCATTTCCTTCATATTTTGTAAGAACGAAGATATTGTCACCGTTCACAAAGAGAGAAGCACCGCTTATACCCGCCTTATTCAGCCATGCTGCCGGGAGGCTGTATGAAAGGTTGACATTCCTGAGTCTCAGGAAAGATCCATCCTCAAGAAATCTGGAAGACGTGGCATTCGACTGGGTATTGTTCCTGTAAATGAATTGTGGCACATCGGTTACATCTCCCGGCTTTTTCCACGAATCAAGTACTTTTTTATTCAGCTGAAGTCCGTAACGAGAGCCGTCACCCATAGTTTGCTGCATCAGACTGTTGTATATCATACCCCCAAGACTCCAGTAAAACTGGAATGAGAATGACAAGCTTTTCTTATATGTAAATGAGTTTGTCAATGATCCGTAATAATCCGGTATCGACTGACCCAGTTCATAGCGTGATGCCTGTGAATAATTGGTGGTGGTTTCCCTTTCACCGGTAGGATTGCCTTCGTTATCCACAATATCTTTGTACCATGTTGCCTTTCCGTTATCCGGATTAACACCTGCATATTCACGAAGATACCATTCATAAAGGCTGTTACCTACAACCCATCTTTTGTCACTATCAATGATCTCGGGCTGTGACAGCTTAGTGATCTTGTTCCTGTAGTGGGAAATATTGAAATCGGTAAGCCAGACAAAATCCTTTGTGGCAATATTTGTCGATCTGAGTTCGGCTTCAAAGCCCCTGTTGTTAAGTGCCCCGATATTCTCAAGCTTTGATGTGAAGCCGACAGATGGAGCCAGTGGTCTGTCAAGAAGAAGGTCGGTGGTATTCCTGTCGAAGAATTCAACTGCACCTCTTAACCTGTCAATAATCCCGAATTCCACAGCAACGTTCAGCTCCTTGCTCTTTTCCCAGGTGAGGTCATAATTGGAAAGACTTGAGTGTGTCATTCCCACATAATAATCGTAAGTGGCACCCAGACCGAAAGTCGGGTAATACTCATAATCCGGAATTGCCTGGTTACCGCTTGTTCCGTAACTTGCTCTCAGCTTAAGATCATCAAGCCATGAAATATCTGAAAGGAAGCTTTCCTGGCTGATCCTCCAGGAACCGCTTAAAGACCAGAAATCGGCCCAGCGTGTTGTGGGGCTGAACCTTGATGATCCGTCACGGCGGTAAGAAGCCGACAGGTAGTATCTGTCGGAATAGTCGTAATTCAACCTGCTCAGATATGATACCATTGAATTCTCAAGCGTTGATGATCCTATACCAAATGGTTTCCCGGCTATATCCAGTTCATCCGAAAAAGGAACATCATATCCCTGACCGGCTGCATTGACACTTTTATATATATAATATTCCGTTTCATAACCAATAAGGAAATTCACAGAATGATTTGTAAGAAAGTCCTTTTCATATGTAAGCGTTGAGGTTGTCATAAATCTTCTGGAATCATTCTGATTTTTATCCGAACTACCGCCGTATGCTTTACCGTCTCCGTGGAAAGGATTACGGAACGAGTCGGAATTATAGTTCGATAATCTGCCGCTGACTTTGGTATCGAAGGTAAGTCCGCTAATAATAAGCCAGTTAAGGTTTACTGAGTTAAAGACCGAACTGGACCTGTGTGATCTCGGATCGAGTATTGTCTGAGCGATAGGATTATAATCCTTTGATACAAGATTATCCCAGTTCCAGACCGGTTTCCCGTCAGCATCAAGAACTGTATTGAAATTTTCATCGATCTGATAAAGAGGAACATTGTTCGGGTAAGCATAAGCAGCATAACCTGTGCCTGATCCGTTTGTAATATCTTTTACTGTATTACCTGTCTGATAGTTAAAAGTAGCAGTATAACCAGTTTTGATCCTTTTGTTCACCTGTGTGGAGACGTTGATATGCCCCATAAGTTTCTGAAGCTTATCGGGTTTTGTAATTGCATCAAGTCCGTAATATGTTCCTGAGAAGTAAAATCTTGTCTGGTCATTACCTCCTGAGGCAGAAAGGTTATGTTCCCTTACATTACCTGTCCGGTGTGCAAGCTCAAACCAGTCTTCGTCCAGCTTAAGAACTGCATCGGGTTTTATTGTTCCGTCATCAGCTATCGGATTAGCAATATTAAAAGGATTCTTCCCTGCATATCTTACAACATTTGCATTGGCATATGTTGCTGATTCTGTTGCATTGTAGCCCCCATTGATCCTGGAATTATAAAGACCTTCCCATGATTTCTGGAAGAATTCTGCAGAATTAAGCATCTGGAATTTATTTGTGGTTCTCCACTGGTAACTCTGTTTCCCGAGGTATGAGAATACAGTCTTACCACTTGTCCCTTTTTTTGTTGTCACAACGATGACACCATTGGCAGCTCTCGATCCGTAGAGAGATGCTGATGCTGCATCTTTCAGGACGGTTATAGTTTCGATATCATTAATATTTGGCTGAACTGCACCAACAACCCCGTCAACGACCCACAGTGGTTCGGAAGATGCTGTAATTGAGCCAATCCCCCTGATCCTTATGGTGGGTTCTGCCTGTGAAGCGCCTGATGTGCTCACAACCTGAACTCCTGCAGCATTTGCCTGGAGAGCCTTGGCTACCGAAACGGACGGAGTCTTTGCAAGGACTTCAGATTTTACAACAGAGGCCGACCCGGTATATGACTCTTTACGTGTGGTTCCATACGCTACAACCACAACCTCGTCAACGCCAAGAAGGTCGTACTCAAGAACCGAGTCGATAACATCGGATGATCCGACAGCGACCTCCCTGGTTTTCATACCTACAAAACGAAATTCAAGGATTGCTCCGGGAGTTACTGATATCTGGTATTTGCCGTTGTTATCGGTCAGGGTCCCGATTGTGGTGCCCTTTACAGTAACAGTTGCACCGACCAGAGGCAGACCATCCTCAGCGGATGTGACAGTACCTGTCACCGGCCTCTGCTGCCCCTGTGACGACAGCAAAAAGCCGCAGGAAAAAATAAATAACAATAGAAATTTTTTCATGAAACATGGTTTAGGTAAATAATTGCCGAAAAATAATCAGATTTATTCTAGTATCAAATACAATAAACAATTTAACTTTTTTTATCATGAAAGAACACAAAGGTTATCACAAAGTATACCACCTTAGAGAACTCAGGAACATCAACTATATAACTCCTGCCCTTCTTGCCACCCCTTGCCCCCGGGGGCACTCAGACTCAAAAGTCCCCCCAGGGGTATTTAGGGGTGAGTTATATAGTAGGAACACAAAGGAATACAATAAATTAAGGATATTTATGAATTACACAAATCATATTACTGACTGGAAAAATATTATTTAATTTAAAGAATGATCATTATCGTTTTACGAATTGCATTTCCCGGTTTATGAACTGTTAATATGAGTCGCCGGTTTTTTATCAACACATATACATAATGAACCTGTCTTAAATCAATTTTGCATAATTTTGTTACCGGTCAATCATCCCAAATCTCCAGATATATGGCAACCTTCGCTCATTTACACGTTCATACCCAGTACTCTATCCTTGATGGTGCATCAAGCATTCCTCTTCTCATTGATAAGGTAAAATCGCTCGGTATGGAGGCAGTTGCAATAACTGACCACGGTAATATGTTTGGAGTCAAGGAATTTCATAACACAGCTGCAAAAAAGGGGATCAAACCAATAATCGGCTGTGAAATATATGTTGCAAAAAGATCCATTGCCGATGTTACAGGCAAGGAGGATCGTTCGGGTGATCACCTGATACTCCTGGCAAAGAACCTCAAAGGTTATAAGAATCTTATAAAGCTTATTTCACTTGCATGGATAAAAGGCTTTTACTACAAACCGCGGATCGACAAAGAGTTGCTTGCACAATACAGTGAAGGACTTATTGCTTCCTCAGCCTGCCTGGCAGGTGAGATACCCGATGAGATACTTAATGGTACAACGGAAGGTGCGGAAGCTGCACTCAGAAGCTATCTCGACATCTTCGGAAAGGATTTTTATCTCGAAATACAGAGGCATGAAACTTATGACCCTGAGGCCGATATGAAGGTTTTTCCCCTTCAGCAGAGAGCTATTGAAGAAATAAAAAAACTGTCGGCAAGATATGACGTTAAGATTATTGCCACCAATGATGTCCACTTCATAAATGCGGAAGATGCGGAAGCACATGACAGGCTGATATGTATTAATACCGCAAAAGATATCGATGATCCGGACAGGTTAAGGTACTCGAAGCAGGAGTATCTGAAATCTGAAGAAGAAATGAGAAAGATCTTCAGCGATATTCCAGAAGCCATTGATAATGTTGCAGAAATAATAGCCAAGGTTGAAAAATACAAGCTCGATCACGATCCGATAATGCCTGATTTCGATCTGCCCGAAGGATATAAGGACAAGGATGAGTACCTCAGATATCTTACATATAAAGGAGCAAAGGAAAGATGGGGAGATCTGACACCGGAACAAAGGGAACGAATAGATTTTGAGCTGGTCACTATTGCCAAGATGGGCTTCCCGGGTTATTTCCTTATAGTCCAGGACTTTCTCAGGGCTGCCCGGGAAATGGGCGTGTCGGTAGGGCCTGGACGAGGTTCTGCAGCCGGGTCAGCTGTAGCTTACTGTCTCAGGATCACTGATATTGATCCGATAAAGTACGGACTGCTGTTTGAGAGATTCCTTAATGTTGACAGAACATCGATGCCCGATATCGATATTGATTTTGATGAAGACGGCAGAGAAGCTGTATTGAAATATGTTGTAAATAAATATGGCCGCGACAAAGTGGCTCATATAATTACCTTCGGATCTATGGCTGCAAAAATGGCCATAAGGGATGTGGCAAGAGTTCAGAAACTACCGCTTCCTGATGCAGACCGCCTGGCCAAACTCATTCCCGAAAAACCGGGTACGACCCTTTTACAGGCTTACAACGAGGTGCCGGAACTCTCAAAAGAAAGGGAATCATCAAACAAGCTTATTTCCCAGACCCTGAAATATGCAGAAGTACTGGAAGGATCAATAAGACAGACCGGAGTCCATGCCTGCGGGGTCATCATAAGTAAAGAACCGCTTGACAATTACATCCCTCTGTGCACTGCAAAAGATGCCGAACTTGCTGTAACCCAGTACGACGGAAGCCATGTTCAGGCTGTAGGCCTGCTCAAGATGGATTTTCTGGGACTAAAAACTCTTTCAATTATCAGGGATGCAATTGAGAATATCAGGAAATCGAAGGGAATAACAATAGATATTGATTCAATACCATTGGATGATAAGGAGACTTATGAACTTTTCAGCAATGGTGAAACGACAGCGATTTTCCAGTTTGAATCAACCGGGATGAAAAGATATCTGAAAGAGCTCAGACCAAACAGGTTTGAGGATCTGATAGCGATGAACGCGCTTTACAGGCCGGGACCGATGGAATATATCCGTGAATTCATAAAACGGAAACATGCCGGCAGGAAGGTCGAATATACCCTCCCGGTGATGGAAAAATATCTGAATGACTCATACGGAATTACAGTCTACCAGGAACAGGTTATGCTTTTATCCCAGGCACTCGGAGGATTCACCAAGGGAGAAGCCGATACTCTCCGGAAGGCAATGGGAAAGAAAAAACGATCCATAATGGATGAAATGAAGGTCAAGTTCCTTGAAGGTTGTCTGAAAAATGGTTATGATAACCAGACAGTTGAGAAGATATGGTCCGACTGGGAATCCTTCGCCGAGTATGCTTTCAACAAGTCCCATTCGACCTGTTATGCTCTGGTGGCATATCAGACAGGCTACCTAAAAGCTCACTTCCCGGCTGAATTCATGGCAGCTGTTCTCAGCCGTAACATAAGTGATATCAAGAAGATAACCACTTTCATGGACGAGACCAGACGTATGGGGATGGAGGTTCTCGGACCGGATGTAAATGAAAGTAATGTGAACTTTACAGTCAACAAGGCGGGAAATATCCGTTTCGGCCTCGGCGCAATAAAAGGTGTCGGGGAAAATGCAGTGATACAGCTCATTGAGGAAAGAGAGAAAGGAGGAATATATAAGGATATTTATGACCTTGTGGAAAGAGTGAACCTCAATTCTTTGAACAAGAAGAACCTCGAAGCCATGGCCGTTGCCGGCGCATTCGACTGCTTTGAGAACATTTCACGGGCACAGTACTTTGCACTCGATTCAAAAGGCTCCAGCTTTATCGAAAGCCTGATACGGTACGGCAATAATGCAAAAACTATCAGACAGACAAGCAGTCAGACACTCTTCGGTGAATCGGGCGGATTCGATCTTGTGAAACCTGAACCCTCATCCTGCCCCGACTGGCCAAAGCTCGAAAAACTTAACAGGGAAAAAGAAGTAATAGGTATTTACCTCTCTTCCCATCCCCTTGATGATTTCCGCCTTGAAATAAATACTTTCACAACAGCTACCCTGGCCGATCTCCAGAATCTTCAAAACTACCTCGACAGGGAAGTGACAATTGCAGGAATGGTGACAGATACCAAAAACGGAATAAGCAAGAATAACAAGCCTTACGGTTCAATGACCCTTCAGGATTACACTGATTCATTCAGGTTCATACTTTTTGATAAGGATTATATTGATAACAGCAAATTCTTTACAACCGGCTATTACCTTCTTATTAAAGGTAAAGTTCAGAAAAGAAAATTCAGGGAGGATGAACTTGAATTCAGCATAAGGAAGATATATCTGTTGTCGGGCGTTAAGGATGAACTGGTTAAAAGTGTTACACTTAAGATCGATCCTGCAAATATAGATCACGAGATGATCAGTGAACTTAAACAGCTCATCGGTGAAAACAAAGGGGAAACCGAGCTCAGGTTCATGTTCCTCGACAGTGAAGACAAAATATCACTTCCGATGTTCTCCCGGACCCAGAGAGTAAGGCTAAATAATGAGTTTGTTGCATATCTGGAAGATCACCCTGCAATTGATTTTAAAGTTAATTAGCTATCTTTGGCCTCTGGAATCTGAATCATTTTAAACTTGTAAATATGGCAATTGAAGTAACTGACGGGAATTTTGAGGAAATAGTATTAAAATCAGATAAACCGGTTGTAGTGGATTTCTGGGCTGAATGGTGCGGCCCATGCAGAATGGTCGCTCCGGTCATGGAAGAGATCTCCAGGGAGTTCTCGGACAAGGCTGTTGTGGCTAAATGCGATGTTGACAACAACCCGCAGGTGACATCCTTATTCGGGATCAGGAATATTCCGACCGTATTGTTTTTCAAAGACGGAAAAGTTGCCGATAAACAAGTAGGTGCAGTGCCAAAGAATAATTTCGTCAATAAACTAAATGCTCTTCTCTGACAAGGTCCCGGTTACCGGACAGAATTAATCAGGAATTATGACAGTATGCGTCTTTGCAGCTTCCAGTAGCAGAGTTGACCAGGAATATTGCAGGGAGGCTGCCCTGCTTGGATCACTCCTTGCCGGGGCCGGTATTGATGTGGTTTTCGGAGGAGGAGGCATCGGCCTTATGAATGATCTTGCCGATGCAGTGATTGAGAACGGAGGCAGAATAACCGGTGTAATTCCCGCTTTTATGCAGGCTGAAGGCTGGGGTCATAACGGGGTCACTGAAACTATTGTAACCCGCGATATGAGCGAGAGAAAGAAAAAGATGTTCGAAATGTCCGATGCGGTTATTGCTTTACCGGGAGGCGTAGGAACCCTCGAGGAACTTACCGAAGCCATTACCCTCAAACAGCTCAGCCTTTTCCATGGACAGATACTGATACTTAATACCTGCGGATTCTATGATTCGCTAATCGATTTCATAGACAGAATGGTCGATTCGAACTTTCTCAGAAAGGAACATAAGGGAATCTGGAAGGTTGTTAACACTCCGGGCGAAATTATGGAAGCCCTGAAGAACAATAAGGGAGGAGATGAGGAATGGCGAAAGATCGCCAAAATCTGATCATTCAAATATCTGAATTGTCTTGTAACAATTCTTATTTTGAGTAAAAATAAAAATCCCAACTCCGTAGAACCTGCCCCGCCATAGCAAATAGCAGTCAACCTAAAGAGTTTTGGGGAGTAAACTTTCCCCTCCTTTTTTTATGGAGGGGAGTGACGGCTATGCGCCAAAGCGTGAGGAAACTTTTGTTTCCAAAACTCCGTTTACAATAATTTCAAGATTGCTTCCGGAATATTCCGTACGGGATTTTAAAATACCTGTAACCGACGGAGCAATGATCCCCGAGCCGAATATGACCCTGCCTGAAAATATTCTCGCTTCATCCCATAGACCTTCCTTAATAAAGTGATTCAATACGCTGGCTCCGCCTTCAATAAATAATGACTGTATGCCGGCGTTGTAAAGGTATTCCGCGACCTGGAGCGCTGAACTTCTTTCCCGGTCAAGAATGACTTTCTCACAACTTAATGAAGCATATTTGTTATGGGTAAATACAACTGTCCTTCCTTCAGTCCTGAAAACTGCAGAGTTATCATCCAGGCTTCCTGAGCTGGTCAGGATCAGCCTCAGAGGATCATCTCCCGGCCACAACCTTAAATTAAGCATCGGATCATCTGCCCTTACTGTCCCCGCACCTGCCAGTATCGACTGTTCCGCTGATCTCCAGATGTGAACCAGTACCCTTTCGGCATTTCCCGTAATCCATACGGGCCCCCGTTCGCTGATCCTGTCTCTGTCAACATCAATGAAGCCGTCAGCGCTCTGAGCCCACTTAAGAATTATATAAGGCCTTTTTTTTTCATTAAATGTAAAGAACCGCCTGTTGATCCATCTGCACTCTTCTTCCAGTACCCCAATAGTTACATTACACCCCGACCTGATCAGCGCTTCAATACCTTTTCCATTCACTTTTTCACTTGTGTCGGCAGTACCGGCTACAACTTTCTTTATACCCGAGCTGATGATTATCTCAGTGCACGGAGGTGTTCTGCCCTGATGGTTACATGGCTCCAGGTTAACATAAAGAGTCGATTCTTTCAGCAATTCCCGGTCAGTGACAGAATTTATTGCAATTCTCTCCGCATGCGGTTGTCCTGCCTTCTGATGGTACCCCTCGCCGATTACTGATCCGTTATGGATAATGACCGATCCCACCATCGGATTGGGACAGGTCCTCCCTTCAGCCTTACCTGCAAGATCGAGGCATCTCTGCATGAATTTTATATCTTCACCGGAAGGCATTCGCTTTAAAATGCTAATTTTGATAAATGGGTGTCAATATACAAACAATAAAGGAAATCCGGCTTTATCTGAAAAAGGAACTTGAAGAACTCTATCCTCTTCACGAGATAAATGCAATGTCGGCAATCATCCTGAAAGATGTCCTGCAATCTCCCCACCTCCATAATCTTGCACTTCCTGAAACTTCGCTTCAGAAAAAACATGTACAAAGTATTACCCGTATATGCAGGGAGCTTAAAAAAGGAAGACCGCTGCAATATATCCTTGGATATACCGAATTTTATAACTGTACTATACGGGTGGATCAGAATACTCTGATACCCCGTCCCGAGACTGAAGAGCTTGTCGACCTGATAATCAAGGAAAACAGGGGATTCACAGGCACTGTAACGGATGCAGGTACGGGATCGGGATGTATTGCCATAGCCCTGGCAATAAATCTCCCCGGGACCAAGGTAACAGGTTTCGATATCTCAGAAGGAGCAATAAAGAAAGCAAGGGAAAATGCATCTCTTAATCATGCAGAAGTGACATTCCTGGTAGCTGATATTTTCGATCCTGCTCCGTTATTGTTGAAAAATTCCCGCACGGAATTTCTGAATAATCCCGGATTAATTGTAAGTAATCCCCCCTATGTACTATCTTCTCAAAAGAAGCTGATGGCGGAAAACGTTCTTGGCCATGAACCACAGGGAGCACTATTTGTCCCTGATTCTGATCCGCTCATTTACTACAGGGCTCTCGTCAAACTTGCATCAGCTATCCTCGTTCCCCCGGGGAAAATATATTTTGAGATCAACGAAGCAATGGGAAAACCAATTTGTGAATTGCTTACAGCATCGGGATATAAATCCGTGGAAATCATAAAAGACCTGAATAATAAGGAAAGAATTATAAAAGGTATAAAAAATGAATGATAAGAGTCTGTATTCAACTCTCCTGGCGAAGGCCATGGCGCTTTGCTCGAAAAGGGAATACTGTTCAGATGATATAAGGACAAGGTTAAGATCGTGGGGTGCCGGAGAAACAGACACAGAAAAGATATTAAGCACTCTTGTCAGGGAGAATTTCCTGAATGAGACCCGTTATGCCTCGGCATTTGTAAGGGATAAATTCAACTACAATAAATGGGGAAAAGTGAAGATCGCTGCTCATCTGAGGACAAAACAGATATCTCCCGGAATAATAACTTCCTCGCTGGATCTGATCGATGATGAGCTATATTTGAGAACCATGAAGGAGATCATCACGGCACATCGCCGCCATGTCAGGTCAAAAAACCAGTTCGATCTGAAGGGAAAGCTCCTGAGGTTCGGGTTATCAAAGGGATTTGAAAGTAACCTGCTCTATGACCTTCTCAACGATACCGACTGATCAACCGG
>CAYPHL010000077.1:13723-18831 GCA_964410385.1 uncultured Rikenellaceae bacterium
CCGGTCATATCCATTTTATCAGATAAACCATAAATGGCATAAATGTGATCAGGAATAAAACGGAAGAAGCTGCAACATCGAATATGACAAGTCGCATAGCTGATTCACGATCTGCAATATAGGCCCGTGAAAAGAATATCCTCATAAGCAGCTGGCAGACGAAGAACAGAAATACTCTCATTCCGTTACTGTTCCAGTCATAAGCCTCTCCGATCCTGCCCCTTAAAATAAGCGAAAAACTATGTGAAAGGCCGCACGAAGGGCACTCCTGGCCGGTAATCTTCTCGTGAATACACGGAACAGGATAATTGTCCTTATCAGGAGAAAAAACTGCACTGTATAAAAGGATCAGTAATATTATCCCGGCAAAAACCAGATTTATTACCAGGTAAGGTTCGTTGAGCAGTTTATTCCCTGAAAATGTAGTTGTGTTATTTTGGATCAACGGTGATTGTATCATCATCAGATGTTTTACCCGTTTCCAGTTCCTCGAGAGTCTTTTCCCTGTCTTTTTTGTTTACGCCTGTACTGATTTCAATTTTATCATCTCCGTTCTGGATCCTGATATCAATATTTGCATCTTCGAGATCTTTCAGCACATCATTATGTACCTCATTAACGATGTTCTCGATCTTGTTAGGCCATTTATCGGCTTTTCTGGCAATTTCGCCCGCAACAAATATCTGTGAGAACGAAATCAGTGTAGCGACAATACCGATAACAAGGCCGGCAACCAGGAGGCCGCGGGGAGAATCACTTCTTGCCGCCTGTGAAAGTCCTACTGATGCAAGCACAATGGCAATTATTCCCGGTATAACCGCCATAAGCCCTACACAGGGAATAACTGCCAGCACAAAAGTAATAATAGCTGTTATGAGAGCTGCGACACCCAGGTTCTGTCCTCCCGGTCTCTTTTCAGGCTGCCCCGGCGCTGACGCCGTTCCGTTGTACTGATTCGGATTCGTACTTAAATCTTCCATGGTATTTCTATTTTTTATTTGCTTCCTTATCCAGGATATTAACCATATCCTGTTCTAAAGACGTCAGAGGAACTTCAATGATGCGTCCGGCTTCAACATTATTTTTATAAAAAATGAAAGTGGGTACTCTCATAAGATCCAGCTTATCATATTCTCCTACCGGGGCGATCTTCTGATTGTCTACCCCGATGAATGTAATCTTTTCCTCCGGGAACCCCCACAGGTCGATGATCCTCATAAAACGCGGGACTTCCCTCCTGCTGTCAGGGCACCAGGTTCCCAGAACTATCCTTATCGTAATATCATCCCTGCTTATATTCTGAAGTCTGGTAATAAATGCCTGATCAGGCTGATAGCTGTCATACCCCTTTAAGTACCATTCCGAATGAGGAGGGATCGCCATCCTGTCCCTGCTGAAATATCCGAGTAACCAGGTTGTCTGTTCCATAAAATTTGTTGAATATCCTGTTGTAACATTTTTATCGGATGATACCGGTGGTGCTGAACTGCGCTGTGCCGTCCTGCATCCGTAACCAAAGCTCAAGATAAACCCGATACTTATCAATATCAATCTGTTCATAGATAATAGCAATTACGAATATTACAGAAATTATTCGAAAGAATGAAGTAATATTTCAAGAATTTGTTTTGCAGCTCTGGCAACTGAAGTTCCCGGTCCGAATATAGCTACAACACCTGCATCATAGAGGAACTGATAATCCTGAGGAGGAATAACACCACCTGCAACGACAAGGATATCCTCCCTTCCCAGCTTTTTCAGCTCAGAGATCACCAATGGGATAAGGGTTTTATGGCCTGCTGCAAGACTGGAAACACCAAGTACATGCACATCATTTTCGACAGCCTGTCTGGCAGCTTCGGCAGGAGTCTGGAACAATGGTCCTATATCGACATCAAAACCGATATCGGCATACCCGGTTGCAACAACCTTTGCGCCCCGGTCATGTCCGTCCTGACCCATCTTGGCTACCATTATGCGGGGCTGCCGCCCTTCCTTTTCAGCAAATTTCGCCACCAGCGCCTTTGCTTCATTAAAATCGCTGTCCGGTTTATACCCGGATGCATATACACCTGATATTGTACTTACCACTGCTTTATATCTTCCGGTTACTTTTTCACATGCATAAGAGATCTCTCCGAGTGTTGCTCTTTTTGAGGCAGCTTCGACAGCCAGCTCCAGGAGATTGCCTTCACCTGTAGCAGCACACCTGGTTAACTGGGCGAGGGCAGCCTGGCACTCCGCTTCATTACGTGAGGCACGCAGCTCCGACAGCCTGCGGATCTGGGATTCCCTGACAGCCGTATTGTCGACTTCGAGGGTTTCAAGAGGCTCCTCTTTCTCGAGCCTGTATTTGTTTGTACCTACAATGATCTGTTCTCCCGAATCAATGCCTGCCTGTGTCCTGGCAGCTGCTTCCTCTATTCTCAGTTTCGGGATACCCGATTCAATAGCCTTAGCCATTCCTCCCAGCTTTTCTATCTCCATAATAAGATCCCATGCCCTCCGGGCGATCTGATCTGTCAGAGATTCGATGTAATATGATCCGCCCCAGGGATCAACAGCCCTGCATATCTCTGTCTCCTCCTGAATGTATTTCTGGGTATCTCTGGCAATGGCCGCCGAGAAATCAGTCGGCAGCGCCAGCGCCTCATCAAGTGCATTTGTGTGCAAACTTTGTGTATGCCCGAATGCAGCTGCCAGGGCCTCAATACATGTTCTGCCAACATTATTGTAAGGGTCCTGCTCCGTAAGACTCCATCCCGATGTCTGGCAATGTGTTCTCAGCGCCATCGACCTGGGATTCTTAGGATTAAAACCCTTAACAATCTTTGCCCACAACATCCTGGCAGCTCTCATCTTGGCAATCTCAAGGAAATGGTCCATCCCTACAGCCCAGAAAAATGATATCCGTGGTGCAAAGGAATCGATATCAAGGCCTGCCTTAATTCCTGCCCTGAGATATTCGAGCCCGTCAGCAAGCGTATATGCAAGCTCTATGTCACATGTCGCCCCCGCTTCCTGCATATGATATCCCGAGATGCTAATCGAATTGAACCTTGGCATCCTGGCAGTTGTATATCTGAAGATATCCGATATTATCCTCATTGAAAATTCAGGAGGATAAATATATGTATTACGAACCATGAACTCCTTAAGAATATCATTCTGTATAGTCCCCGATAATTCTTCCGGTTTTACACCCTGCTCCATGGCTGTCACTATATAAAATGCCATGACTGGAAGCACAGCGCCGTTCATTGTCATTGATACCGACATCTTATTCAGAGGGATCTTGTCGAAAAGTATCTTCATATCGAGCACTGAATCAACAGCAACCCCTGCTTTGCCCACATCTCCGGCCACACGTTCATGATCTGAATCATATCCGCGGTGGGTTGCAAGATCGAAAGCAACTGACAACCCTGTCTGTCCAGCAGCAAGGTTCCTCCTGTAAAAAGCATTCGAATCCTCTGCAGTCGAAAAACCTGCATATTGCCTGATAGTCCAGGGCTGCAGCACATACATTGATGAATATGGTCCGCGAAGGAACGGAGGCAATCCTGCAGCATAATCCATATGCTCCATGCCTTCAAGATCCTTTTCAGTATAAACGGTTTTTACTGACATCCCTCCTGCAGTTGTCCTGCTGACTGTGGTTCCAGGATTATCACCTCTCCCGGATGACCCGATACTGCCGATAGCCGGATCATACAGATCACTCTCACTGAATATTTGCCTCGGGAATACTCTTTTATTATTGTCTGAAGAGATTAATGAATCAACTGAAAGCCCGGGCAATATTATCAAAGGTACATCGCCTGCCCTTTTTAATTTTAAGGCCGCTTCCGAAATCTTATTCCGGATAAACCCGTTTTTAAGGGCTTCTACAAAACCACCGTTCTTCTCTACTTCCAGGAAGAGCTTCCAGGCATTTTCTGCAATGAGATATGTAAGCTTTTCAATATAATATGATCCTCCAGCAGGATCGGCTACCATCCCGAACCATGCCTCTTCCTGAAGAATAAGCTGCTGATTCCTGGCTATCCTTTCGGAGAACTCATCAGGCTGCCTGAATATAAGATCGTAGGGGCCGGTGGTGAGTGAATCAGCGCCTCCCAGAACAGCCGACATCGATTCGGTCTGCGTCCTTACCATATTCAGATACGGATTAGTCACTGTTTTGTTGACACGGAGGGTACTGCAGTGAATTTCCATGGCTCCGGGAACTTTCCCGGGAGTATAAACATTCTGAATGACCGTCCACAGAAGACGGGCTGCTCTGAGCTTTGCTACCTCAGGAAGATATTCCGAACCAACACCGAATGAAAACCTGATCTTACCCGATGCAATCTCAGGTGAAATTCCCCTTTCAGCCAGACTGTGAATATATTCAGCTCCCATTGCGATCGCAAAAGCCAGCTCGGTAACAATATCAGAACCTGCATTCCTGAAGTTGGAAGCATTTAAATGAACTGCACGAAATCCCGGAAGCAGCAGTGTCTTTTCTGCCACACCGGCAAGATAATCAAACCCTTTGTCAACAGGTATACATAATGTACCGTTAAGCATAAGCCTGCTGAGGGGATCTGTTTCAACCGCCCCGGTGATCCTTTCAGCCGGAAAACCTTTTATATTTTCAAGGAAAGCATCAACAAGCTCCTTTGCTTTTCCGTCGGTAAGAAAATTCAGTTCAACAACTTCCGGATCAATATTTTTGAGAAGCGTGGCGATGTTCCCGGGATTTATCGAATCCGCATTGGTTATATAAAAGCCCAGTGAGCCGACACCGTTTTCTGTAAGCCTTACAGCTTTCCGGTTGGCTTCGGCATAGTCTGATACCATAATATCCTGCCTTATCCTCCACCTATTACCGCTGATCTTTTTCCCTCTTATAAACGGCGATTCCCCGGGCAGGGATTTAATATATCTGAGGCCTTTAATATCCTCCTGTCTGTAAAAAGGCAGCACATCGAATCCCATGGAGGTTTTCCAAACCATTGCGGAGCTGAAATCAGTTCCCTTAAGGTCGGCCTTTATCCTTTCCATCCATTCTGCACTGCTGACAGGAGGGAACTGTTCGAAGAGTTTTTCTCGTTCGGGCATTA
>CAYPHL010000077.1:18931-20817 GCA_964410385.1 uncultured Rikenellaceae bacterium
TATTTCCCGGCGAATTCCATCAGGAATGATTTGATGAAATCGTTCAGGTCGCCGTCGAGTACAGCCTGGACATTTCCTGTTTCAAAACCAGTCCTGAGGTCCTTGACCATTTTATAGGGGTGAAGGACATACGATCTGATTTGTGAGCCCCACTCGATCTTCTTCTTTTCACCTTCGATCTTTGCCTGTTCCTCCATTCTTTTTCTCAGTTCCATCTCGTAAAGCTGAGATTTGAGGATCCTCATGGCATTTTCTTTATTGTTCAGCTGTGATCTGGTCTCCTGGTTCTCGATTACTATCCCGGTCGGATGGTGTCTGAGCCTGACAGCGGTTTCGACCTTGTTCACATTCTGTCCCCCTGCTCCGCTTGACCTGTATGTTTCCCATGTAATATCAGAAGGATTGATCTCGATCTCAATATTATCTTCCACAAGAGGAGATACGAAGACTGAAGCGAAGGTGGTCTGGCGTTTACCCTGGGCATTAAAAGGTGATATTCTCACGAGGCGGTGTACTCCGTTCTCGCTTTTGAGATAACCGTAAGCCTGTTCCCCTTCAATTTCGATAGTGACTGATTTGACTCCGACTTCATCGCCCGGCTGAAAGTCGAGCTCCCGGGTCTTGTAATCGTTTCTCTCAGCCCACCTTAGATACATCCGCATAAGCATTGCAGCCCAGTCGTTGCTCTCAGTACCTCCTGCACCGGAATTGATCTTGAGAATGGCTCCCAGCTGATCCTCCTCTTTTCTGAGCATGTTACGTACTTCCAGGTTCTCGATCAGCTCAATACAGGCGCTGTACTGGGAATCAAGATCCTGTTCGGTAGCTTCTCCTTCCCGGAAAAAGTCATTCATCACGGCAACATCATCAATTGCCGTACTTACTTTATCAAACTCCTTCGTCCAGCTTTTCAGCTGTGATATGCTTTTCAGGATTTCCTCAGCCTGTTTCGGATCGTTCCAGAAGTCCGGCTGCTGGGAAATGACTTCTTTCTCCCTTATCTGATCTGACTTGCCGTCGATGTCAAAGATACCTCCTTAACGCATCACGGCGTCCATAAAGACTTTTTATCTGTTCAGTCGTTATCATAATTAGAATTTTGCCAAATGTAATTAAAAAACAAAAAAAGCCCGCTCCACCGATGTAATCAGGAACAGGATTTTAGTTTTTTTGTTTGTGTTATTATTGACTTTCGGGTTCAAATATAATACTATTTTTGACAAACAAGAATTTTTTTTTGACAAAAGTGTATTTTTTTTACATTAAAAATTTTTTCGCCATCATTTTTTTGTTTTGTAACGATAGGGATTTTTAGTAATTATGCCGCTCTGAAATCATTCCGGGCTTATAATGAACTGATTATGCTGAAGCAATACCTTTACGGCAATTTGATCGAAGCCGGTTGTGATGAAGCCGGCAGAGGCTGTCTTGCCGGTCCGGTAACAGCCGCTGCTGTAATCTTACCTAAAAATTATAAAAATCCACTTCTTGACGATTCAAAAAAACTCACACCCAAACAGAGGGAACTTCTCAGACCTGAAATAATTAGTTCTGCAATAGCATGGAAAGTGGCATTTGTCGACAATAATGAAATCGATAGTATAAATATCCTCAGGGCTTCAATAAAAGCAATGCACCTGGCCATAGAGGGACTGTCAAAGGTTCCCGGTCATCTTCTGATTGACGGGAACAGGTTCTTTCCTTACAAAAACATAAGCCATACGACAATCATAAAAGGTGACAGCCTTTATTTATCAATAGCTGCCGCATCAGTTCTTGCCAAAACCTTCCGCGATGAATACATGAACAGGATACATGATGAATATCCTGCCTACGGATGGAACAGGAATAAGGGATATGGTACCAGGTATCACAGGGAGGCAATC
>CAYPHL010000078.1:0-14840 GCA_964410385.1 uncultured Rikenellaceae bacterium
ATAGCCGTTATTATATTTTGGTATTATAAGGCTGTTTGCTGTTTTTGTTGTAAAGAGCTGTTTATCATTATTCCAGAAGACCTTTTCTCCGGTCCGGAAAGCAATATTTCCCATTTGTGCTACCAGGGCAACATTACGGCCGATATTTATGTCGGCGTTTAGTTTCTGGGGAGTATTGTTCTTAATGCAGTCGAGGTGATTTCTTACATGCAAATCAAGACCGACACCAACATTTGCCTGGAGCGGTACTGCTTCTGTTCTGTCTTTTTCGGGAAATACCTCCCAACCTTTACGGTCAAGTACAAGTGTTCCGTTCTCCCCGGTATATGCCATTCCGTGAGGTCTTTTCCAGTTACCGAGTCCGATGCCGATAGTTCCTTCCCATGTCATGGTGAAGTCCTTGAAGTCATAGACAGCAGTCAGTGTATCTGGTGTAACCATAGCATCGTCGGGGAAAGCATATTTACCGCCTATAGCCATTACAGATTCCGGTACTGATTTATTCATTCCGTAAAGGATATAATCAATAAGGTGAACACCCCAGTCGGTCATTAATCCGCCGGCATATTCCCAATACCATCGCCACGACTGATGGAAATGGTTCTTGTTAAAGGGCCTTTTAGGTGCCGGGCCGAGCCACAGATCATAATCGACTCCCGCAGGAACCGGTGAATCCGGTACCTTGGGCACTGCGCCTTTCCAGTCGACAAATGACCATGCTTTACATGCTCTTATGCGTCCCAGTTTGCCGGTTTTAAGATAGTTTATAGCATCAACAAAATGCGGCTGACTTCTCTGCCATTGGCCGACCTGTACTATTTTCCCATGCTTCTTTACAGCATTCTGCATAATGTTGATTTCAGCTATTGAGTTTCCTATGGGTTTCTCGACATATACATGTTTCCCTGCTTCCAGTGCATTACAGAGCATAAGACAGTGCCAGTGATCGGGAGTTCCGATTATTACAACGTCAATATCCTTGTTCTCGAGCATATTGCGGTAATCAACATATAGCTTGGGCTTTGGGCGCCCCATTTTTATTATCTCATCTGTACGCCTGTTAAGGACATTGCGGTCTACATCACACATAGCGGCACACTCAACTTCGGGATTCTTAAGGAATGATGAGAGATCGCTCCATCCCATACTGTTGCCTCCTATCAGGGCAACCCTTATTTTATCGGAAGGAGCTACCCGCGATCCCGGCCCGGTATAAAGAGCTTCGAGAGGAATAACTGATCCTGCTGCCAGTACAGATGCAGTTTTAATGAAATTTCTTCTTGTCGAGGTCATAATTATGATGATTTTTTAAAGAACCGGAAAGTTAATAGATAATTCTTTCAATTATCATACCAGTTTGTTAAAAATAATAAAAACCTCCTGAAGCTGAGCTGATATTCAACTTGCAATAATTGCTATTAATATTTAATTTTACTTTCAGGTACTTTAACTTTATTTGTTAATATACTTTTTGTGTACCCTTTTTATAAACCTTTGAGGTTTGTGGTTGATTATCTTTAAATCACAAAGGAAAATCACAAAGATCACAAAGGGAAACAGTGAGTATTTAAATATTCAGATAATGAAAATAAATAAATTTTTATTGGCAATTGCATCATGGATATTGGTGTCATCATTGATAGTTGCTCAGACTGGTGACCCTGATACTCCTGTCCCTCCGGATCCTTCAATTAAGATCGGCAGACTTGATAACGGGATAACCTATTATATCAAATATAACAAGAAACCCGAGCAGAGGGTGGAACTGAGGCTGGCTGTAAATGCCGGATCAATATGCGAGACCGACGGACAGCAGGGCCTGGCACATTTCGTGGAACATATGTGCTTTAATGGTACGAAGAACTTCCCCAGCAACAGGATTGTTGACATGCTTGAAGAAATGGGGATGAAGTTCGGGGCCGAAATTAATGCTTTTACGAGTTTCGATCAGACAATTTATATGCTGAAAGTTCCGACTGATAAGGCCGAAACAATAAATACGGGCTTTCAGGTGCTGGAAGACTGGGCACATCAGGTTAGCCTTGAAGATGTTGAAATTGACAAGGAACGGGGAGTGATTGTTGAGGAATGGAGATTGGGGCTTGGTGCAGAGGACCGTATGATGCAGAAATATATCCCTGTACTTCTGAAAGGATCAAAATATGCAGAGCGGCTGCCGATAGGTAAGGTTGAAATTATTAAATCATTTCCGTACGATACTCTCAGAAGTTTTTACAATAACTGGTACAGACCCGATCTGATGGCAGTGGTTGTTGTGGGGGACATAGATACAAAACTGGCCGAAGAAAAGATCAGAGAACATTTCGGACGTATACCTGCGAAGAGCAATCCTCAGCCAAGAATCGAATTCCCTGTTCCCGGAAACTCCGATCCGCTGATTAGTGTTGTTACCGATAAGGAAGCATCGGGATTTGATGCACAGATAATGTTCAAACAACCGAAGGCAGCTTCAGTTACATATAAAGATTACCGTAACAGCCAGATGCGGTCGTTATACACAAGTATGTTTAATACCAGACTTCAGGAGATCGCTCAGAAACCTGATGCTCCTTTCATGTATGCCGGAGCCGGTTACGGTTCTTTCATCGGCCGGTCGGTGGATGTTTATTCCCTTTACGTTTCTTCGAAGGAAAACCAGCTGGATAAAAGCATTGAACTGATACTTTCTGAAAATGAAAAAGTCCGTCAGTTCGGATTCAACAATTCTGAACTTGAAAGGGAGAAGAAGAATATCCTCACAATGTATGAACAAGGTGCAAAAGAAGCTGATAAGACTGTATCATCGACATTTGCAGATGAATTCATAAGGAATTACATGACACTCGAATGTATTCCGGGATACCAGAAAGAATATGAGATGGTTAAGGAACTACTTCCCGGCATAACTGTAGAGGAGATCAATAAAATGGGAGAGTCCTGGATCTCCGGGAATAATATCATAGCACTGGTTACTGCCCAGGAAAAAGAAGGAGTAAAGGTCCCGACAGAACAGGAGGTTGCTGAGATAATTAAAGCAGCAGCTTCAAAAAAAGTCGAGGCATATGTTGACAAAGTATTGGAAACGCCGCTATTAGCTGAACAACCTGTCCCTTCTCCGGTCATAAAGAAAACGGAAAACAATGATTTCGGATATACTGAATTGCAGTTCGGTAACGGTGTCAGGATTATATTGAAACCAACCGATTTCAAGAACGATCAGATACTGATTTCATCTTTCAGCTTTGGTGGCAATTCTCTCTATCCCGATCAGGATGTGCTTACAGCGACCCTGGCGCCAACAGTTATTGTTCAGAGCGGACTGGGTGATTATAACATGACTGATCTGCAGAAGAAATTATCAGGTATAACTGCCTCACTTACACCTTACATTGATGAACTCCGTGAAGGAGTAAGAGGTACCTGTTCTCCAAGGGACCTTGAGACAATGCTTCAGCTCAATTACCTCTATTTTACCAGGATCCGCCGGGATGAGGATGCCTTTAATACATTAAAATCGCGGTTAAAGAACCAGATCAGACCGATGAAGGCTGTTCCGTTAATGATATTTTCCGATACTCTTGCAAAAATAGTCTCAAAGAACAATCCACGGGTAATTACACTGCCCACCGAGGCACAAATTGACCAGATAAATCTTGACAGGGTTATTGAAATATTCAAAGACCGCTTTGCTGATGCAAGTGATTTTACATATGTTATGGTTGGTAATTTTAAAGTGGATGATATTACACCTTTGCTTGAGAAATATATAGGGGGACTTCCTTCAACAAAACGGAAAGAGAACTGGAGAGATGTATCGCCGGAATTCCCGGAAGGTAAGGTTGTGGTTGACGTACCGAAGAATTCAGAACAGCAGAGCCGTGTTGCCATGGTATGGGAAGATGATTTCAGGTGGAAACCTAAAGACAGGCAGGGATTCTCGGTGTTAATGAGCATCCTGGCGATAAAATTAAGAGAATCAATGCGGGAAGACCAGGGGGGCGTTTATGGTGTAAGCATCTCCGGCAGTCCGGAAAAACTGCCAAAGCCAAAATTCTCCATTGTGTCACAGTGGGGCTGCAGTCCCGATAACATTGAAAAGCTTGCTCAGACTGTTCTTGATGAGATGAATAAGATCAAAAATGAAGGTCCCACAGAAACAGATCTGAATAAGGTAAAAGAAACATTTATACGTGAACGCGAAACACAGGTCAGAGAAAATTCTTTCTGGTTGTCGTACCTTCAGAATCATTATCTGTATGGATCGAGGATCCTTTCCCTTGAGGAATACAAAGAATCTGTTAATTCTATGACATCTAAAAAGATACAGGCTGTTGCCAAGAGATATCTCGATACAGGGAATTATGTGAGAGTGGCTCTTACACCTAAACCTGATCTGCAGCCAAAATAAGCAGCATCAGAATAATCCGTGAAGTTCGGCGTTTATCTTGTCGATCACTTCGCTGAGATGATCTTTATTGGTGGGGAAATCATAATGATCGGCTTCGATTATAAGAATCTTACCGAGGTTATAGGTTTCGACCCAGGCTTCATATCTCTCGTTCAGCCTTTTAAGATAATCAAGACGTATGGAACTTTCATATTCACGTCCCCTTTTCTGGATCTGGTTTACCAGTGTGGGTACCGAAGCCCTGAGGTAAAGCAGCAGATCGGGTGGCTGAATAAGTGAACTCATCATCTTAAACAGGGCGGTGTAGTTCTCAAAGTCGCGGGTAGACATTAATCCCATCGAATGCAGGTTTGGAGCGAAGATATATGCATCCTCGTATATGGTCCTGTCCTGAACAATGGTTTTATCCGATTTTCTTATTTCTATTATCTGGCTGAAGCGGGAATTTAAGAAATAGATCTGCAGGTTGAATGACCAGCGAAGCATATCTTCATAAAAGTCATTCAGGTAAGGATTGTCATCAACATCCTCATAATGAGGGGTCCACCCGTAATGCTTTGCAAGCAGTCCGGCAAGAGTGGTCTTCCCCGATCCTATATTTCCCGCAATGGCAATATGCATGATTATTTTTTTTAAGGCATGTAAAAATATTAAAAAAATATATGATTACAGAAAATTATACAGCTCTTCTATATACTCCCTTGTATTTGATAAACGGGGCACCTTATTCTGTCCGCCGAGTTTGTTTTTTGATTTCATCCAGTTAAGGAAGGTACCGGCTGGTGCAACTCTCACTAATGGCAATACCAGGTTTATATCACGGAACCTTTTTGCTTCATAATCGGAATTGACCGATTTGAGGGTTGCATCCAGTACTTCTGTAAAAAGTGTCATATCGGAGGGCATTTTCTCAAATTCAATTATCCATTCATGTGAACCCTTTGAAGATGTGCTCATATAAACGGGTCCGGCAGTGTACTCCGAAATAATCGCCCCGGTGGCTTTGCATGCTTCACGAAGAGCTGCCTCAGCATTATCGATTATCACCTCTTCGCCAAAAGCGTTTATAAAATGTTTTGTCCTTCCCGTGATACGGATCCTGTAGGGATCTGTTCCGGTAAAAACAACTGTATCCCCCATCATGTAGCGCCACAATCCTCCGTTTGTTGAGATAACGATCGCATAATTCAAACCCTCTTCAATTTCACCTATTCCGTAAGCACGGGCATTCTGATTACCGATGGCACACGCAGGAATGAATTCATAAAAGATACCGTAATCGAGCATCAGAAGCATATCTGATGATTCCGGATCGTCCTGTATCCCGAAAAATCCCTCTGATGCATTATATGTCTCCATGTAATGCATTTGATCTCCGGGTATAAGTTTTTTATAGATTTCGCGATAGGGAGAAAAGCTTATTCCGCCATGAAAAAAGACTTCGAGGTTCGGCCATACATCAAGAAGGCTGGATTTTCCGGTATAACCAAGGACGTATTTTATCAGGCTCAGGTACCAGGAAGGAGTCCCGGAGAAATTTGTAATATTTTGTCTGACTGTCGCTTTTGTTATCAGTTCGAGTTTCTTTTCGAAATCATCAAAAAGTGCTATCTCCTTTTTTGGGGTTCTGACAATCTCGGCGTAAAACGGGCTGTTTTCGATCATAATTGCTGAGAGATCACCACATAAAGCCCCGCTTCCAAACTGATCGATCCGGTGACTTCCGCCGAGTGTAAGTGATTTCCCCGGAAAGATCCTGGTTGCCGGATAGTTATTAATATATATGGCCAGGATATCCTTTATAGCCCTGTATTGTGATTCTGCCAGGGCTTCGCGGCTCATCGGGATGAACTTGCTTTTTGAGGATGTGGTACCTGAAGACTTTGCAAACCACCTTATTTTCCCGGGCCACAAAAGATCTTGTTCCCCTCTGCCCATACGTTCAACGTAAGGTATCAGATCATCATAGGTCTGGAGCGGTACTCTTTCCTGGTAATCCTTCAGGGAGCTTATTGAAGCATACCTGTACTTTTGTCCCCATTCAGTGTCAGTGGCCTTTGAAAGCAGGTAAGAAAAAATTTCTTTCTGGGTTTCAACAGGATATCTCCTGAAATTATCAATCTGCTTTAAGCGCTGAGAATTAACCAAACTGAATATTGAGGATAAAAGGGGCATCGGGAAAATCAGTCAGACAATAAAGATAATCAAATTCATAATCAAAGTATTCTCTCAACCGAAAACCTCTTTTAGCACTGCGAGCGAATTGATTCTTTTTAATCCCGGCAGATGGATTGAGAAATATTTCATCAGGGTTTCGAGGACCTCATTTCGCAGAGCGCCGGTAAGCATGATCTTATCTGCATTTTCATAGGATGAAGAAAACAGAGAGGGAAGGATGCATGATATTTCCTGGACTGCATAATTGCCATGAGCCGGAGGATAAGGAATGAATTTACCATTCAGCATGTCAAAATATTTATCACTATCTGCTTCAGGTTTCAGTGGCTCGAATCCAAGATAAGTGCTTAGACCGGCCAGAAACGCAAGATGAAAATTCGCGTACCTTTCACGGCTGTTGTCAAAATAGAGAATTGAATTCTCCAGAAAGTCAAACAGTTCAATATTGGGGCTTTCTTCCCTGAGTACTGTGGTCAGGACTTCACCAAGGAATAGTGCGACAGAGCTTTTCCTTATGTCAGAGTATATATCAGCCGGAGAATATGAAGCTGAAAAATCCTTCATTATCTGCATTTCCCTCGATTCTTTATAATAGATTGCCATCTCGAGTATGGACATCGGCTGAAAAAGAACATTATGTTTCCCTGAATTTTTACTTCTTAATCCTTTTATCAGGCAAGATATCCGCCCGAATTTCCTTGAAAAGAGCTGAACAACAATTCCCGAATCGGAATATTTTATCTGATGAAGTACTATTGCCTTTGTGGAATCGATCATCAGTAAATTGTTTTGTTCAAAAGTAATACAATTTGATAATTATGGTCCTTGATCTGTGAAACCGGAATTGTTATATTTGTAGATCAACCTGCTGTCTGATGATTGCTACAAATAATGAGGAGCTTGTAAAGAGAATTGCGAAGCTTGCCCGGCAGAACAAAGAGCTGGAAGAAAAGGCAAAAGCTTTGCTGAAAATGAATGAGAATCTTCAGAGGGATTATGAAAAGATGAGAGCTCTCTGTGAGAAATTATCTCCCGATGGGAAGAAGGAGGGTGCCGAAGCAGAGAGGAAAGAAAAGTCGCTTAAGTTCAATATGGCGACCGTCCTGTTCTCTGAGATCCATACAAGTTCAATAATGTCGGAAGGAACCGATTCAGCTCTTTTAATGGATGAGCTTGATGAAATCCTTTTCGAATTCGATCAGATAGCATCGAGGTATAATATTGAAAAGATAAAAACAATAGGAGATACCTTCATGTGTGCCGGCGGAATACCCGTGAAGAACATCACAAACCCTGTGGATGTGGTAATGGCGGCGATTGAAATGAGGAGTTTTCTTTCCGATTTTGAACAGAAAAAGAGAACCGGAGGGGAGAGATTATGGGAATTTAAAATAGGGATTCATACAGGACCGGTTACTGCAGCCGTTACAGGGAGAAAAAAAATCAATTATGATATTAAGGGGGATACGGTCAACACTGCCAGCCGTCTTGAAACTATATCGGAAAACTGGATGATACTGATCTCAGTCATGACCTATGAACTGGTCAAGGAGTTTTTCGATTGTGAGTATTATGGAAAGTTACCGGTGAAGTACAAGGGTGATCTGCAGTTATACAGGGTAAAAGGGCTTAAGCGGGAATTTGCTGTTGACGGGAAAAGGATCCTGCCCAACGATGCTTTCAGGATCAAGTTCGGGCTTATACAGTTCACTGATATCCAGGAAATAATTCTCGATAAACTTGAGAAAGAGCTCCCCGGGTATCTCTATTATCATAATGTCAAGCATACTGTTGATGTTGTCACAGAGGTGGAACTAATAGGATGGGCTGAAGGATGTACAGATGAAGAGATACTGATACTTAAGACAGCTGCCCTTTTCCATGATTTGGGCCATACGGTCTCATATGACGATCATGAATACAATGGGACACTCATTGCCAGAGAGATGCTGCCGCGGTACAACTATACTTCTGAACAGATCGACAGGATATGCTCTGTAATAATGTCCACCAAACTTCCGCCAAAACCTTCAGGCCTTCTTGAAGAGATAATCTGTGATTCTGACCTGGATTATCTTGGAAGGAGCGATTTTATTCCTGTTTCCAATACTCTTTTCGAGGAGCTGAAAGCCCAGAATAAAATGGGATCGCTTAATGAATGGAATAAGTTACAGGTAAAGTTCATTTCTGGCCATCAGTATTTCACACGAACGGCAAGGAAGCTGAGGGAAGTGAACAAACAGCTTCAGATCAAGAGGATACAGAGTCTGATCACCTGATGGTATTTATCTTATTACAAGAACTTTAATTACACATGATTGTGAGCCGTCTGCAGCGGCACAGAATGCCATGTAAATACCTGTTGCAACCCTTTGTCCGTTATATGTCCTGAGATCCCAGGAAGCCTGACCACCGTCAGAGACTGTCTTATATACGAGATTCCCGCTGATATCAGTTATGCTGACCCGGGTTTCTTTCATTAAACCTGTAATTGTCAGATTGCCTTCAAAATCTTCCCTTACCGGGTTAGGGAAAGCGTATACACTTGTGAACTGTTCAGCGCCTTCAGTTGCTTCACCGCGGAGCGACTGTACGCCTTTCGAAGTGGCGAACCATACATTCCCGGTAAGGTTATCAACACTTATGCTAGTTATTGTATTTGAGAACAGGGGACTGTTGGATTCATTATAATGTGCAATCTGTGTTATACCATCCGGAGACAGAAGAAAAGCTCCGGATCCGGAAGTCCCTATCCATTTCCTGTTGGCCCCGTCAACAGCAATTGCTGTTATTGTTTCAGTACCAAGCATATAATCGGCTAATCCCGAACCATCGTTACGTGGGATCTTTATACGGTATGCCTTCAGATCGGTACTGAAAATCCTTTCCGGGCTGTAAAAAACCACTGGTCCCTGGTCGGTCCCTATCCAGATATTACCGTCGAGATCCTCTGCGATTGAAAAATAATATGAGAAAACCTTGTTTTCGGCATCTGTCACCATTATCTTCTTCGAAACATCATCCCCGAATGACTCCGGCGTACCCTTGTCATCGAGCAAAAAAAGCCCGTAACCACGTGGAAGCAGTACCCATTTATGTCCGGCTCTGGTTATCAGGATATCTCCGACAGTGGGGACTGTTATTGTCACAGGATTTATTATCCATGTTCCGTCAGGCTTCAGAGTTTTTATGGTTCCGGGTACTTCAGGCTGGGTAATCCAGAGATAACCTTTATCATCCATGGCCATTCCACTGGTCCTGACATAAGGCTTACCCGGGATTATATTATTCAATCCTGAATTAGCATCAGTATAATTTTTTATAAGCTTATTATTCTCGAATTCCATTAATCCGGTTCCCCAGGTCGAAATAAAAAAATGATTGCTGTTCCGTGGGTCGATTACAGCCCTCATTGCATCATTATTCTGTGTTGAAGTTATCTTTTCCCAGGAATTATTTTCATTAACTGATACGCTGAACGGTTTCCATAGATTGTTCCAGGAGATATCGACTCCTCCACCGCAGATAATTGTCTTGCCGTTCAGCGTGGTTATATTTATCGCATCATTGGAAACCGGACCAGGGAGATTCATAAATTCAAAAACATTCATATCCTTCAACCTTAACAGGCCGGAGTTCTTATCCGCTATCCAGATATTATCATTATCCGGCACAGCCATTACAATGTCCGGAATTCCCGGAGAATAGCTGTTTATCGTTCTTATAAGGGTTCCCCCGGTTGAATAATACCGTGCCGAAGTACCTGATGATACTGCAAATCCATCCGGACCAGGTTCAAGTGAACGATTAAACAAGCCTGGTTCATATAAAAACAGGGAACAGGCCGTTCCAATTACAAATAATGAATCACCCTCGAAATTCTCCCCCGATCTGTTTGCATACAGACGGTTGCCTGTATAAAGCAGGGCATTATAATTTCCCTGCGGATATGGTAATCTGTTTTCCGGAGACCAGTTACCTGAATACGATAAACCTTCACCTGATGCATCAGCAAAAAATAATCCCATATTGGTTGCAGCATAAATCTCATCATTGCCGAATGTAACATCCCAGACTTCGGCAGTACGGTCATTGTCCCCTGGCTTCCAGGTATCATAAATCTCTTTTTTTATCAGATCAATTACTACAATGCCAAAGCTGCCGGCCAGAAATGCATATCTGCCCTTTGTCCTTATCCTGTTAATTACTTTTTTACCGGGAATATATTTCAGACTTATATCAGGGATATTATAAATAGTGTTATCTGTTACCAGGTCAACGTTGGTACTTGTATATGCTATGATTAGTGTATTATTTTCTTCTGACCAGCCTATTGTGCTGATCCCGGTCTCTGTAAGTCCGTTGATCTTCGATAACTTTCTCAGTTCTTCGAATTCCCTGTTAAATACAAGGATCGAAGAGCCAGTTGATGCATAAATATCTTCTGAACCAACAGCCAGGTCTTCGGCTTTATTGTAAATAAGATGATCACTCCATGTCCCGACAGGTGTCTGTGCAGACAAATGTGCAACAAGGATTGTAATGATCGTAAGAATATAAACTATCCTCATCAGGCAGATATCCTGTTAATTGGTTACTTCTTTCTGAGGACTATAATATCCGTCAAGAAATATTCTTAGTTTTTCAATTGCCCTGGCCCTGTGTGAAATTTTATTTTTCCCGGCAAGTGACATTTCTGCAAAGGTCCTTGTATAACCTTCAGGTACAAAAACCGGATCATACCCGAATCCGTCTGTCCCCCTCCTCACTGATATGATACTGCCATTAACGATCCCTTCAAAAATATATTCCTTTCCCTCCAGTATCAGTGCAATAACAGTTCTGAACCTTGCTTTCCTGTTTTTAGAATTTCCCATCATTGAGAGGAGCTTATCAATATTTGCATCGGAATCATTGTTTTCTCCTGCAAAACGTGCCGATTTTACTCCCGGAAGACCATTAAGGAAATCTACCTCCAGTCCCGTATCATCAGCAAAAACATTCATATTTAACATATTATGAATGTACCTTGCCTTATGAAGAGCATTCCCTTCAAGTGTCGGTTCATTTTCAGGAATATCTACTTTGATATTTAAATCATTGAGGCTTAATAGGTTACAATAGTTACCGAGAATATTTCTAATCTCTCTGGTTTTGTTCTCATTGTTGGTTGCAAACACTATATCCATAACGGGGACTTTCATTCACAGGGTCAAAAATACTTAAAATTGGACATTCCTTTTGACTGAACTTGATTAAGTATTACATTTGGAAGAGTTTATTTCAACAATTCATATGGATTTCTGCAGGGGTCTGATAATAACTCTTATTGTGGCATTGTACTTTCCGGCTTATTGTTTAGCCGGAAATATAATGACCGTTGAGGAAATCCCGGTCCTCAGTCGGATAATTCTAAACGGAGATTCAGTGGTACATATTTCATCAGATGGCAACAGGCAACCAGAAATTATTTTAAACAAGAAATTTAATAATGTTGCATTTGAGCTTGTTGAATCGGATTCTCTTGTTTATATGTATTTTCTTGAAGGATTTGACCGGGAATGGAGCCAGTGGTTCAGAACAGGATTCAAAGAATATACTAACCTCCCGTCAGGAAGGTATAAATTCAGGGTAAGGTATACCGATTTAAACAGCAGCGGCGGAGAGGAGCATCTTGCTGATCTCAGGGTACTTCCTATCTGGTATACTTCAACCGCCGCATTAATGATTTACTTTTTTCTGGCTGCACTTATAATATGGACCATCTATTCAATATTAAACCTGAGGTTTGCACGTACTCAGTATATGCTTGAGCAGATAATCAATAAAAGGACAGAGGATCTGATAATCGAGAAAGAAAAAACCGAGAATCTCCTGGCAAATGTGTTACCAAAAAACACAGCAAGCGAGATCATGGAGACGGGCAAGGCAACCAAGATGAAGTACAATTTTGTGACTGTTTTATTCTCGGATATTCAGGGATTTACAAAGCTGGCTGAGGAGATGAATCCTGAGGTACTGATAGATGAGCTTGATAAATTCTTTTTTTATTTCGACTCGGTTGTTGAAAAGCTTGGCATTGAAAAGATAAAGACCATAGGTGATGCTTACATGTGTGCAGGGGGGATCCCCGAAAAGAACAGGACCAATCCTGTAGAGGTTATCCTTGCCGCACTCGAAATGCAGTCATATATGACCAGGTTAAAGGAAGCATCGAAGATCAGCGGAATGCAGCTATGGGATATAAGGATCGGGATACATACAGGGACAGTAGTCGCCGGTGTTGTGGGTCATAAAAAACTCTCATATGATATATGGGGAGATACTGTAAATACTGCCAGCAGGATGGAGTCATCGGGAGAAGCAGGCAGGATAAATATTTCGGGGACTACTTATGAATTTGTTAAGGATTTCTTTATCTGCGAATACAGGGGAAAGATGCCGGTTAAGTATAAAGGGGAGATTGATATGTACTTTATTAACGGTATTATTCCCGGTCTAAGTGATGACAGGGGAAATCCCAACAGTAAGTTCATTCTTAAAATGAAGATTATAAAGCTTCAGGATATTGAAGAGACAGTTGTTAAAATGTTTGATGATGAAGCTCCTCCGAACCTGTATTTCCATAATTCATCTCTCGTAAAAAGTATAAGTAACCAGGCTGAGATACTGGCCACAGCTGAGAAGGTGTCAGATGGAGAGTTCATAAGTGTCAAGCTTGCTGCATTATTCCTTTTTTCGGGATTCACAAGCGATTCTGATTATGGCAAAGCTGATGAATCATCATTGCTTTTGGTGGAAGATATGCTCCCGCGATACGGATTTGACCGGCAGGAGATAGATGAAGTAAAAAGACTTATCCGTAATTCCTTCAATGACAGACTGGAATCGGTGACTGATGATATTCTGCATGATGCCCGCTTTGATTATCTCGGAAGGGTGGATTATATTAAACTGACTGAAAAGTTGTTGAAGGAGGAAACCGAATATGGCAGGGTTCACGACCGGAAGGAATGGTTATCAGCTCAGCTTAAGGTGCTTTCCGGTCATGATTTCAGGACAGCCAGGGCAAGGACGCTCAGGGGAGTTACTCCTGAAGAACAGATAGCTGCAATGAAGAGTTATTATGCTTCAGACGGAATATCCATATAAACAATTAAAATTCGATATTAAAAATGTAATTTTGCGCCGTAAATAAATAAAAAGTTGATGGAAAAACTTGACTGGAAAAATCTTCATTTCGGTTATATGAAAACCGATTATAATATCAGGTGTTATTATAAAAACGGTAAATGGAGCAAGCCTGAGGTATCGACTTCTGAATACATTGATGTACACATTGCGGCTACAGGTCTGCATTACGGTCAGGAAGCTTTTGAAGGGCTCAAGGCCTACATGGGCAAAGACGGAAAAATAAGGCTCTTCAGGTGGCAGGAAAATGCAAAGCGGCTCATGCTATCTTCAGAGGGCATAAAAATGGCGCTTGTGCCTGAAGAATTATTCCGGGATGCGATCTTCCAGGCGGTTAAGCTTAACAAACACTTTGTTCCTCCTTACGGTACAGGTGCCACATTATATATAAGACCGCTTTTATACGGAAGCGGTGCGGAGGTAGGTGTAAAACCATCTGCTGAATATACATTCATTGTCTTTGTTACACCCGTGGGACCATATTTCAAAGACGGGATCAAACCTGTAAATATGATGATTTGCAGGGATGTTGACAGAGCTGCTCCGCTGGGAACAGGAACCTTCAAAGTCGGCGGTAACTATGCCGCAAGTCTCCGGGCACTGATAGCAGCCAAGGAAGGAGGCTATTCAAGCGCTATATTCCTCGATGCAAGAGAGAAGAAATATATTGATGAATGCGGTCCGGCAAATTTCTTCGGGATAAAAGGCGATAAATATGTTACTCCGAAATCAAATTCAATTCTGAACTCTATTACCAATATGAGCCTTATCGAAATAGCTGCTTCGATGGGTATGAAAACAGAAAGAAGACGGATTCCCGTTGGTGAGCTTTCAACCTTTTCCGAAACAGGGGCTTGCGGAACTGCTGCAGTAATCACTCCTATTGCAAAAATCGTCGATCCCGAAAAAAATATGATATATGAATATTGTACCGACGGGAAACCCGGTCCTGTAAGCATGAAACTTTATAACAAGCTCGTGGCGATACAGAACGGGGATGAGACTGACGAGTTCGGATGGATGACGGTTGTGGAGTAGGATTGCGGGTGCTGGAAAGGATTGC
>CAYPHL010000078.1:14940-20741 GCA_964410385.1 uncultured Rikenellaceae bacterium
GGAAAGGATTGCTTCGTCATCCCGCCGGGGCGGGACTCCTCGCAATGACGGTAGATATTACGGATATTTGGAATTATAGATGAAGAAGAACGAAGCCGGATTTTCGAAAACAAGACTGAGAAGTTCATATCTGACACTTGTTGTCAGTGTCTCTCTTGTATTATTTCTTCTGGGGATACTGGGACTGGTTCTTATAAATGCAAAAGGATTATCCGACTATTTCAGGGAGAGTCTTTCTTTCTGGGTGATGCTCGATGATGATGCAAGGGAAGCAGATATCAGACTTCTTCAAAAAGATCTCGATGCAAAAGCTTACGTTAAATCAACAGAATATGTATCCAAGGATGAGGCTGCAGCTAAGATGAAGGATGAACTCGGCGAGGATTTTATAAGTTTCCTCGGGGATAATCCCCTTCCGCCTTCCATCGATGTTTATCTGATATCGGATTATACAAGCCCCGACAGTGTGGCGAAAATTGAAAAATATATCCTCGAATACCCGTTTGTAAAAGAGGTTTATTACCAGGAATCCCTGCTTTACCTGATAAATGAGAATGTAAATAAGATCAGCCTGTTCCTTCTTGTAATTAGTTTTTTCCTCTTTCTGATTGCCCTTACGATTATTAATAATACGATAAGGCTTTCAATCTATTCAAAGAGATTTCTCATCCGCACAATGCAACTTGTAGGAGCAACCCGGTCTTTCATAAGAAAACCTTTTATTATCCAGAGCGCCTTCCATGGTTTCCTGGCAGCACTGATTTCAATGATCCTGCTGATGGGACTCCTTTATATGATAGAAAAGGAGTTCTTCCTGATGTTCACATTTGAAAGCATCAATCTGCTGATATTACTCGGACTGGCAATAATAATTACAGGTATCCTGATAAACATAGTGTCAACCTGGTTTTCTGTTAACCGTTATCTGAGCATTTCTGAAGACAAACTATATTATTAGAATATTATGGCTGCAAAAAAGGATGAAAAGGAAAAAATAAATTTTGCCCTTGGAAGGGAAAATTACAAATTACTGGCTATAGGTTTTGTTATAATCATTATCGGATTCCTTCTTATGCTTGGTGGCAGATCTGAAAATCCTGCCGAGTTCAGCGATGATATATTTTCATTCAGAAGGATCACACTTGCTCCGATTGTTGTTCTGGCCGGATTTGCCTTCGAGATCTGGGCTATTATGAAAAAGCCAAAGGAAAAGTAAGATAGAGTGCCTAAAGTGCCTAAAGTGAACTAAAGTGCCTAAAGTGAGCTAAAGTTTGGAGTTACAGGAGTTATAGGAACATCATTTAGCCTGGTCATTTTAGGCGCTTCAAAAAGAAATTTATATGAATTGGTTAGAATCTATCATACTGGGTATCATACAAGGATTGACTGAATTTCTGCCTGTCAGCAGTTCCGGTCATCTCGAAATAACCAAAGCATTGTTTGGCGTGGATGCAGAGTCAAGCTTCTATTTTACTGTAGCGGTTCATGGAGCAACAGTACTTAGTACAATTGTAGTATTCTGGAAAGAAATAATATCTCTCTTTAAAGGATTCATTAAGTTCAGAATGAACGATGAGACGTCCTATATATTTAAGATACTTATTTCCATGATCCCGGTTGGTTTCGTAGGTCTGCTTCTGAAAGACAGGGTGGAAGCTTTGTTTAACGGTAATCTTATTTTTGTGGGATCAATGCTTATTATCACAGCTGCATTGCTGGCGCTGGCTCATTTCATAAAGAAAAGAGAAAGGAGCATCGGATATCTTGATGCACTTATCATAGGCATTGCCCAGGCTGTTGCAGTAATTCCCGGGATTTCCCGGTCAGGCGCCACAATAGCCACCGGCCTTATGATCGGGAACAGGAAAGATGAAATAGCGCGATTTTCATTCCTGATGGTACTTATCCCCGTAATTGGTGCAAATGTCCTGGAGATTGTATCCGCAGATAGTGGGGCAACCGGAAACGGCTTTTTGACAATAATAATTGGTGCAGTTGCAGCCTTCATCTCCGGTTACCTTGCATGCAGATGGATGATAGGACTTGTAAGGAAAAGCAAGCTTATCGGATTCGCAGTATACTGTGCTGCCGCAGGATTATTATCCATACTGCTCGGATGATATGACAGATGATAAGACATGTATCTTTCAGGAGGGACAGGTGCTGCTTTTTGATAAACCTCTCTACTGGACATCCTTTGACATAGTAAATAAGGTCAGAATAATGATAAAACGTGCTTTTGGATTAAAAGACCTTAAGGTGGGACATGCCGGTACACTGGATCCGCTTGCAACAGGACTGATGATACTCTGCACCGGGAAGTCAACAAAGAAAATAAACGAATTCCGTGATCTTGACAAAGAGTATTATGCGACATTACATTTTGGGGAGACCACTCCTTCATTCGACCTGGAAACTGCCACAGATCAGAGTTATCCTGTCGAACATATTACCTCATTAATTGTTCAGAAAACATTGGAAGGATTCATTGGAGAACAGAAACAGGTTCCACCACTGCATTCGGCAAAATTAATTGACGGGAAAAGGGCATATGAATACGCCCGGAAAGGGAAAAACATAAACCTTGAACCGGTGAATATTATTATTAGGGAGGCTGAACTTGTTTCTTTCGGCATCCCCGAAACAAAAATAAGAATGGTTTGCAGCAAAGGTACATATGTAAGATCATTTGCCAGGGATCTGGGAATTGCCCTCAAAAGCGGATGTTATTTATCAGCACTTGAAAGGTCGGCCATAGGGTCATTTAAGCTGAAAAATGCATTTTCGATAGAAAAATTTGAAAAATATTTAGAACAAATGAAACAAATCTGATATTGGTACGTATAAAGGAATCTTAATATTTAAACTCTAAACCGGACATGAAATTATCACAATTCAGGTACAACTTACCACAGGAACTTATTGCGTTGTATCCTGCAGAGAACAGGGATGAATCGAGATTGCTTGTTATCAACAGAAAAACAGGGAAATATGAGCACAGGATCTTTAAGGAAATAGTCGATTATTTTAATGAAAAAGATGTTCTTATCTTTAATAATACAAAGGTATTCCCTGCAAGGCTTTACGGGAATAAAGAAAAAACAGGTGCTGAGATAGAAGTCTTCCTGTTAAGGGAACTTAACCGTGAACAGCGCTTATGGGATGTACTTGTCGATCCTGCAAGAAAGATCAGAATAGGCAATAAATTATATTTTGGCGAGGATGATCTTCTGGTTGCCGAAGTTATCGACAATACGACATCAAGAGGACGAACCCTCAGATTTCTTTTTGACGGTACTTATGAGGAGTTTAAACAAACCCTTTACGGGCTTGGTGAAACGCCGCTTCCAAAGTTCATAAACAGGCCGGTTGAACCTGATGACAGTGAACGGTACCAGACAATCTTTGCAAAACATGAAGGAGCTGTGGCAGCTCCTACTGCGGGACTGCATTTCAGCAGGGAACTGCTTAAAAAGCTTGAAATCATTGGCGTTGAATTCGCTGAAATTACATTGCATGTGGGTCTGGGTAACTTCAGGAGTGTAGATGTGGAAGATCTGACAAAACATAAAGTCGATTCTGAAAGGATCATTATTTCGGAGGAAGCAGCAGAAATTGTGAATAAAGCCAAAGATGCAAAACAAAGGATCTGTGCAGTCGGAACCACAGTCGTAAGAACCCTCGAGAGTTCGGTTTCGACAAGCGGATATCTGAAACCTTTTGATGGATGGACTAATAAATTCATCTTCCCTCCCTATGATTTTAAGGTCCCCGATATGATGATAAGCAATTTTCATCTTCCTTACTCAACCCTTCTGATGATGGTTGCCGCATTTGCCGGTTATGACCTGCTCTTTGATGCATATAAGACAGCAGTAATGGAGAAATACAGGTTCGGAACTTATGGCGATGCGATGTTGATAATATAGGCGAAAAGGCACAGCGGCTCAGCGGCACAATGGCGCAGAGGCTCATACCTATTGTGTCCCTTCGTGGTAAAAAAAATGCCCGCGAGACGCTCAGGGGATTATTCAAAGGATATGAATTCTAAATATTAAAGGCAAAACCGGATAAATCACTTATCCGGTTTTTTGTTGATCTAAAATCACAGGAGTCAGCTTTCCGGATTCCGTAACGGGATTGTATTATTGATTTTTAATATAATCTGCTGACTGGTAATTGGATTTGCATGGTTCATGCAACCATATAAACTTTATGATTGTCTTGGAAACATAAATGGATATACTCCGTTTAAGACCTTAGTGAAAGTCGGAGCAGAATAATTTAATGAGAAATATCAACCGGACAGGGGGAACAAATGAGCCGGTACAAATATTTCTTTAGTTCATCAAATGGCATTTATAAACCTGTATATTATTGGAATTAAGCCGGATGTGCTTTTGATTCCCGGTCAGGGGAGCAGTGAAAGCTCATTATTCATTTTAAATCAGCAAATTTTTTAAATACAAATACCCTAAAATGAGGAGGTATATCATGAATATTATGCAAAATAAAATCTCAGGTTCACCAGTTAAAAGGTGGATCTCGGATAAAGGGTCAATCCTGATGCGGCTCAGGATTGTTCTGTGCATGGTAATTTTGATACCGGCAATAGGTAGCAATAATCTATTTTCTCAGGGAGTGGGAATAAGCGAGATTGCTATTACCCCGGAATCTTCTTCTATTCTGGAGCTAAGGTCGACGGTACGTGGATTCCTTGCGCCGCGCATGACCACAGCACAGCGCACGACCCTCGGAGCTTCATCACCTGCCGCAGGGCTTCTCGTATATGATACTGAAACCAAATCATTCTGGTACTGGGATGCCGGATGGAAAGCATTTGCTTCAGGTTCATGGGGAACATCAAATCAGTTGCTGGGAATGAACGCCGCAGGAGATGCCAATGAATATAAAACTTTGCTTGGAACAGCCAATCAGATCTATGTTACTCATGCAGCGGGGCAGATAACCCTGTCTGCTCCACAGGATATCCATACCGGAGCCACTCCTGTATTTCAGGGACTGACAGTAAGCGGTTTGTCTCCAAATGCAGGAGTATATACTGACGGATCGAGTACACTTACTTCAACACCTCCGCAAAGCGGAGTCATCGGTTACTGGAGTCGTACCGGGAATGTCCTTTCCCCGGTTACAATGGGGGATCATGTCACAACTGCAGGGAATATTTATACAACCGGGACAGGTGCAATAACCTCTGCCGGGTTGCTTACAGGTAATTCAGGAGCAGTAATTTCAGGAGGTATTATTAATCTTAACAATGATTCAAATTTCCCGGTAAACATAAGTACCGGTAATTCAACCGGTCCTGTTACCATTGGCAATCCGGGCAATACAATTACACTTCCTGCATTCAATCAGGCCGGGGTGGTGCATAACAGCGCAACCGGTTTATTATCGACCGGACTGATAGTCAACGATGATATCACGAATGGGACAATAAACCTTACAACAAAAGTGACCGGCATTTTACCGGTAGCTAACGGAGGAACAAATTCCGGTACACCGCTTCAGAATCACAGGGTAATGGTATCCAGGAACGGGCAGATTGTTGAGGCAGGTCACCTTGCAAATGGTATGATAATAGTCGGCAAGGATGATGATGAACCGCAACTTGTAACAATGACCGGTGATATTACAATTAACAATACCGGAGTAACGGCAATCGGTAACGGCAGGGTCGTAAATTCAATGCTTTCCGA
This sequence comes from uncultured Rikenellaceae bacterium, assembly GCA_964410385.1. Taxonomy (GTDB): domain Bacteria; phylum Bacteroidota; class Bacteroidia; order Bacteroidales; family VadinHA17; genus LD21. Next base: position 20,661 of record CAYPHL010000078.1, read on the forward strand.
TAATTCTGTTACTTCAGTAAAGATAGTTGACGGAGGAGTTGCGAATGTCGATCTTGCAGACAATGCGGTTACCAATGCAAA
>CAYPHL010000079.1:0-13200 GCA_964410385.1 uncultured Rikenellaceae bacterium
TATATTTACAAAATGATTGACCGTTCCACTATAGAACGAATCCTCAACGCAGCCGAAATTGTTGATGTGGTCCAGGATTTTGTCCCGCTTAAAAGACGTGGTGTCAACTACCTGGGTTTATGTCCTTTCCATAATGAAAAAACCCCGTCGTTCACTGTTTCACCATCAAAGGAAATATTCAAGTGCTTCGGCTGCGGAAAGGTCGGCAACGTTGTCAACTTCGTTATGGAACATGAGCGCCTTACGTATCCCGAGGCTCTCAAATTCCTTGCAAAGAAGTATCATATTGAGGTTGTTGAAAAGGAGCTAACCCCGGAAGAGATTGAAAAACAGAATGAACGGGAAAGTCTGCTTGTCATAACTGCCTATGCATCAAGACAATTCTCCGAAAATCTATTCCAGAGTGATGAGGGTATCTCTGTCGGACTGACCTATTTCAAGGAAAGGGGCTTCAGACAAAGTACCCTTAAGAAATTTGAAGCAGGCTACAGCTTCGAAAAACGCGATGCATTTTCAAAAAAGGCCCTGGAGGACGGATATAAGAAGGACCTTCTTATTAAAACCGGCCTTTCTATCGGTCATGAAGACCATATCTTCGACCGGTTCAGCGGCAGGATAATGTTTCCTATTCATTCGCTTTCGGGACAGGTGCTGGGTTTCGGTGGCAGGATCCTGAAAACCGATGCGAAAACTGCAAAATACCTTAACTCTCCCGAGTCGGAGATATACCATAAAAGCCGGATCCTTTATGGCATCTATCAGGCACGGCAGGCAATTACCCGTGAGGAGAAATGTTACCTCGTCGAAGGTTATACCGATGTGATGTCGATGCACGAAGCCAACATCGAAAATGTGGTGGCTTCTTCGGGTACATCCCTGACATCCGAACAGGTGCGCCTCATTAAAAGGTTCACACCTAATATTACCATACTTTACGATGGCGATCCGGCCGGAATAAAAGCATCGATACGGGGGATCGACATTGTGCTGGAGGAAGGAATGAATGTAAAAATAGTCCTCCTTCCCGATAATGAAGATCCGGATTCATATTCCAAAAAGGTAAGCAACGAAGAGTTCAGCAGATTCCTCAAAGAAAATGAAACTGATTTCATAAGGTTCAAAACAAAACTTCTCCTTGAGGATGCGGCAAATGATCCTGTAAAAAAAGCCAACCTGATCCGTGATATTGTAAGATCAATAGCTGTTATACCCGAATCCATAACAAGAACCGTATATATAAAGGAATGCAGCAGTTACATGGAGGTGCCGGAGGCTGTTCTCTATCATGAAGTTAACAAAATGCGGCAGCAGAGATCTTTCCAGGACAGGAACAAATACCCTGGCCCTGAGGATCTGCCGGTCCCTCCTCCTGTCATTTCCAGGCCGGTGAAACAGGAGATAACTACTTATGTTTCAGAAAGAGAGATAGTCCGGCTGCTGCTTAAGTTCGGAAGCCTTGAATTTGAAAGGAAATTACGGGCAGAAGACGGAAGCGAAGAGATACTGACAGTGGCAGATTATATTGTCAGGGAGATCACCTCGGATGAGCTGAGCTTCGATAATGTCCTCTGCGGAACTATCTTCGATGAGTTCCGCTTTGCATCTGAGCAGGGAATATTTCTGGGGGATAAGGTTTTTATCAAGAATGAAGATCCGTCTATTTCAAGCCTTTCGGCCGACATTCTGGCGGAATCACATCAGCTGAGCAAGATATGGCGGAATAAGCAGACTTATGTTGAGACTGAGGAAATGAAGCTGAAGGATATTGTTCCGGATGCTGTACTTAAGTTCAAAGGAGATAAGATCAAGTTAAGGTTGAAAGAGATAATGGCCAGGCTTGAAGAGGCAGTCAGGTCAGGCGATCATGAAAATATAGTTACACTTCAGAAGAAAGACCAGGCCCTTAAAGCAGCTCTGAAAAGCATTTCGCAACAGTTAGGGAACAGAATATTACTGTAAGAATAAATAAATCAAGCTTAGTTTGATCCGTATTTAATGTATTTCAGAGGGCGGATCGAACCGCACACGATTGAAAATTACTATTCTCATTCGTAATTACGCCTGATCAATCATGTGGGTTTCATTTTTATTATTAATTTTGATTTGTCAATTCACTGTCTATGAAAGTCAAAGTTTCCTGCCTGCTTACAGCTTTATTGTTATTTACATTTTCGTGTAAGCCCAAATCTCCCGAAAAATTCGTTTTCGTCCCCACTTTTTCGACATACCGGGCTGATACTGCCTCAGCAGATACACATCCGGTCAAGCGGGAAACATATTACGGATTACTGACTCCTGTTGAAATAGCCGGGATATTTAACCGCCTCGGGGTACCTTATAATAATGCCACCCTCAATCCTACATCCAGCAGCAACCTCTACCTGAGCAGCGCAAAAACAGCAGTGAATACCGGCATTTACGGAGTCGATTTCAGCTATCTGAAAATGTTCGGACTGGGACAGGAAGTGATCAATTATATGGTCACAATACGTGAGATGAGCAATAAACTCGGCATCCCGGATCACCTGATGACGGATCCCCTGAAACAGATTCAAAGCGATATAGCTGATCCTGATACAGTTACATATATGATGGAAAGAGCATATACCGATCTCGAAAATCATCTCAGGGAAAATGGCAGGGAAAGCACCGCCGGCCTGATGGTAATGGGGGGATGGGTTGAAGCAATGTATATTGCCACCCAGCTGGCATATAATCCCGAAAAACCTGATCCGGAGGTTGTACAGAAGATTGCTGAACAGAAATATACTCTCACATCCCTGCTTAGCTTCATGAAGAATTATTATGATGATCCCATAGTTGTTTATTTTACCAAGAAACTGAAATTCCTCAATAACTATTTCGATTCCTTCGAAATATATTTCAAAAAGGATGATCTTGAAATTGATACACTAAAACAGGTTCTCCGTTCTTCGGGGACTGAAATGACGGTCACTGTGGAAACCCTGAACCAGATACGGGATTATGTTGCAAAACTGAGAACCGAAATGGTAACTCCATAACGCTCCTTCCTTAATTTTCCCTGTTACAAGTTCTTTTAACCGCAAAGTCCGCAAAGTTCCCGCAAAGTTCGCAAAGGTAATTACCACTGGCATTTGTTTTCACCAATTATGATTTACTCTGCGCCCTTTGCGGAATATCTTTGCGCTCTCTGCGGTTAATCTTCTTACCTTCTATTATTACAAATACTGATCCGTATAAATATCTTTTTCGTAATTTTAACTACATAAATAATCACGGTATTGCCATGAATTCTTTCAGATCCCTAATTATTTTATTATCCGTTCTCACTTTTGTTTCCTGCGGACGCGGAGATAAATCTGCACCAAGGCCCGGTCTGCTTAAAGCGCCTGAAGTGACAGAAACTATCCTCCCTGTCGATAAAGGATTCAGCCGGTATATTGCAGGATATACATCGGGAATAATTCCTGCCAACTCCGTTATTGAGATAAGGTTCACGCCGGAATTTGCTGCAAAAGCCGGTCAGCAGACACCGGCCGGTCTCATTGAATTTAATCCTCCCTTAAAGGGTAAAACTGAATGGACCGATGAAACGACACTTGTTTTCAAACCATCAAAAATACTCGATCCCGGGAAAATTTATTCAGGTGAATTACTTATCCATAAGCTCGGCAGCGTGGAGGAAAGACTGAAAGTATTTCCCTTCAGAATACAGACACTTAAAAAAGATTTTATCCTTTCGACCGGCATGCTTGAAAGTTCGCCCGAGGGAGATAAATATAATCTCACCGGTGAAATTGTAAGCTCCGACTTCATTCCTCCCGCGGAAGTGGAGAGTTACCTTGAAGCAAGGCTCGACAGGAAAAAAACCACAGTAACCTGGGATCATGCATCGGATCTTATCCACCGGTTTACAATTCCTGAGATCGTAAGATCCGGAAAAAGCCGTGAACTTACAATTTTATGGGATGGTACTGCCTCGGGTGTAAAACAGAAAGGATCAAAATCAATAAACATCCCCGCAGCAGGAGATTTTTCTGTTCTGGATATCAAAACCCGTTCCGGCGAAAATCCGGTAATAGACATAGTATTATCGGATCCTGTGGATGCGTCCCAGGACCTTGAAGGACTGGTCCACATCGATCCGATGATTCCGGTCACAACAAGTATAAATACGAATATCATTACGCTTGTCCTTTCAGATAATATCCAGGGGGAAGTGACCCTGAATGTCGAACCTCAGGTCAGAAATTCCGGAGGGACAGGTTTGACTTCGGCCTTTTCAACAAAGCTTGACTTTGCATCTGTCAATCCGGGAATCAAGCTTGAAGGTAATGGCGTTATCCTTCCTTCCTCACAGAACCTTATTTTTCCGTTCAAGGCTGCGAATCTTAAGGCAGTCGACCTGAAGATCATAAAGATATTTGATAACAATCTTCCTTATTATCTCCAGGAAAATGATATTGACAGGGGATATTCAGTCAAACGTTTCGGCCGGCCTGTCTATTCGGGAAGAGTGGATCTCATTACCGGTTCAAATTCCGGAACAGGATCATGGAATTTATACACAATCGATCTTGCAGATTATATTGATGTCGAACCAGGTGTTCTCTACAAGGTACAGCTGGGGATGCGAAAATCCTGGTCGCTCTATCCCTGTGCCGCTTCCGGCGAACCATCAAGATATGAGGAGCTTCTGGATCAGACACAGGAGTTTGAAAAAACCTACTGGGAAGATCCGGAAAATTATTTCGACGACAGCGGAGATGCCATCTATTATTCCATGAATTTCAGATGGGAAGATCGCGAAAATCCTTGTATGGATGCATATTACAGTCCCGATAAGAATGTATCGCGTAATATCCTGGCTTCAAACCTTGGCCTTATTGCCAAGAAAGGTGAGGATGATATACTCCATGTAAATGTCAATGACCTGCTTACAGCTCTGCCGGTAAGCGAAGTCCAGATTGAGGCTTATGATTACCAGATGCAACTGATCGTTGCCGGAAATACCGATCAGGACGGCTCCTTTTCGCTTTTCTGTGAAAGAAAACCATTCCTGATAATCGCTAAAAAGGATAAAGACCGCAATTACCTCAAAGTTACAGACGGTGCATCACTCTCCCTCAGCTCATTTGATGTTTCAGGTACAAAGCCCGAAAAAGGTATTAAAGCATTTATTTATGGTGAAAGAGATGTCTGGAGACCAGGTGATTCAATTTTTCTTTCTCTTTTCATTAAAGATATGCTGAATGATCTGCCGCCCGATCATCCCGTACAGTTCGAATTAATCAATCCTCTCGAACAAAGAATCGACAACCAGATCCATAAGCCGGGGGGCAGTAATCTGATGGTTTTCAAAACAGGTACTTCAACAGATGCTGTAACAGGAAACTACAGGGCACAGTTCAATATCGGAGGTGCCTCATTTACAAAAAGGATACGTATCGAGACCATCAAACCGAACCGCCTGAAGATAAGCCTTACCTTCCCGACGGAAATACTAGGAGGCTCAGGTAAATCATCAACAGGAAATCTTAATATCAAATGGCTGAACGGCAGTATAGCAGGCAATATGAATTCTTCTGTCGATTATATCCTGAAACATACAAAAACAGTATTTGAAAATTTTAAACAATACGATTTTGATGATCCCATCATCGATTTTTACCCCGAAACCGTAAACATTTTTGATAGTAAAACGGACGGGAACGGAAATGCGACAATAAAATTCGATCCCGGCTATGAGCTGAATGCCCCGGGAATGCTCAATGCTGTTTTCACGGCAAAAGCTCAGGAACCGGGAGGCGATGAAAGCATAACCCAGGTAACTTACAAGTATGCCCCCTGGCCTGTTTTTGTCGGAATCAGGCTTCCGGGCCTGACTGACCGCGACAGGATGCTGTTCACCGATACAGATAATGAGGTAAAGATTGTTACAGTTGATGAAAAGGGAAAACCTGTAAGATCGGAAGTTGAAATTACTGTTTATAAGCTTTCTTACAGGTGGTGGTGGGAATCAGGGGATGAGTACCTTGCAGATTATATATCGGGACAGATACATAAACCGGTCATCAGGCAGACAATAACCACTTCAGGCGGGGAAGGCAGCTTCACCTTCAAAATAAATAAGAATGAGTGGGGAAGATATCTTATAAGGGCAAAAACACCTGCGGGTCATTCAACAGGGAAAATCCTTCTAATCGACTGGCCCTGGGAATACGGAATGAAGGAAAACGCCGAAGGCGCAACTCTGCTCGTTGTCAATACCGATAAGGAAAAATATAATCCCGGCGATGAAGTCAGGCTCTCTTTCCCCTCACCTGAAAATGCAAGAGCCCTGGTTACAATCGAAAATGCCACGGGAGTTCTTGACCAGATCCGTACAGGTACTGACAAAGCAAATACTGAGGTACGTTTCAGGGTGACACCTGAGATGGCCCCGAATGTATATGCTTATGTTTCTGTCATTCAACCCCACAGCCAGACTATCAATGACATGCCCATCAGGCTTTACGGAATTGTTAATTTGATGGTTGAGGATCCGGGAACAAGACTTGATCCTGTCATCACAATGCCTGATGAACTGAGATCCCGGCAGCCATTTGAAATAAAGGTAAATGAAGCCGATAACAAGGCAATGACTTATACCCTTGCTGTGGTTGATGAAGGATTGCTGGATATCACAGGATTCAAAACCCCCGATCCCTGGAATTATTTCTATGCCCGTGAAGCGCTCGGTGTCAGGACCTGGGATCTTTATGATTATGTCCTTGGATCATTCGGCGGAACTCTCGAAAGGGCATTCGCCACAGGAGGAGATGAAACTCTTACCGATAAATCAGCAAACAAGGCACAACGGTTCATTCCGGTCGTGAAATTCCTTGGGCCTTTTGAACTTCATCAGGGAAAAACGAATACCCATACCCTTACCCTCCCGCAGTATACCGGATCAGTGAGAACCATGGTCATCGCCGGGAAAGACAGGGCTTACGGTTCGGCAGAGAAACAGGTATTTGTAAGGGATCCGCTTATGGTCCTGGTAACGGCACCACGGGTTATCAGCCCGGGAGAAAAAGCTTCACTTCCCGTTACTCTTTTTACAGGGAAGGACAATATCCCAGAAGTGACAATTAAAGCGGAAGGGAATGAATTTATAAGCTTTACCGAAACAACAAAGACAATCCTTACAGGGGGTACGGGTGAAAAAGACACTGAATTTACTTTTATCACAGGAGAAAAGACCGGCACCGGTAAGATTAAAGTAACTGCGACAGGCGGAGGTGAAACTGCAGTTTATGAAATGGAGATCGGCATCCGCAGCCCAAATCCTCCTGAAACCCGTGCAGAGTTAAAATTCCTGAAGCCCGGCGAGAAATGGGAAACATCACTCAAGCCTTTCGGTATGGAAGGGACCAATTCCGCCAGGATCGAAGCTTCTGCCCTTCCCTCTGTAAATCTTGAAAAACGCCTTGATTATCTTCTTAATTACCCTCACGGATGTACAGAACAGATCACCTCAGCAGCATTTCCGCAGATATGGCTCAAAGAACTCTCATCCAACAACCAGGCCGTGATGGAAAAGTCTTCTTATAATATTAAAGAAGCAATCAGCAAAATCATTTCAAGGCAGATGTCAGGAGGCGGACTGGCAGTATGGCCGGGATCATATCAGGCAGATAACTGGGTCACATCGTATGCGGGACATTTCATGATTGAAGCCGAACGCCGGGGATATAATATTACTTCCGGGTTCAGACAGAAATGGACAGCCTATCAGCAGAAAGCTGCCAGGGAATGGAAGTATGATCCAAAATTTAAATATGCTGCAAATGATCAGGCATACAGGCTCTTCACGCTTACACTTGCAGGTAAGCCTGAAAAGGGCGCAATGAACAGGCTGAGAGAAACAACAGATATTCCCCGGCTTTCACGATGGCTTCTGGCTGCTGCATATGCTGCAACCGGCCGAAGTGAGGTTGCGGATAACCTGCTTGATGTGAGGGATACATCGACGGAACCGGAGTATTATGATCATTATTATGGCAGCGCTATACGCGATAAAGCCATAATACTTTATACCCTTACACTTCTTAACAAACAGGAACAGGCTCTTCCAGTACTGAAGGAAATTTGCGATCAGATGAACAGTTCCTCATGGTTCAGCACCCAGTCGCTTGCCTGGGGATTATTCAGTTATATGAAATGGGCCGAAACATTACCTGAAGGCAACGCAACATCTTCAAAGATAAGCATCACCTTAAATGGTAAAAAGACTGAAAAAACGATCAGAGCAAAAGAACTGATGACTGAGGATATGGAAATGACCTCTCCTGATAATCCGCTTACGGTTATAAATAATTCAGAAGCTCCTGTATATGTAACACTGGTCAGAAAAGGAATATCAATGCTTCCTGATGTTTCTGCCGAGGAAAAAGGTCTGAGCATGAAGGTCAGTTATATAAATATGAACATGAATACTATAGACCATAAAAACCTTAAGATGGGAACTGATTTCATGATGGTTGTCAATGTAACAAACAATACTTTCTCAGAGGTGAATAATATTGCCCTCACAACAATGGTTCCGTCGGGTTGGGAAATAAGGAATACCCGGCTTTTTGAAGCCCGGTACGGAATAAAGCAAAGCGCTTACGATTACACCGATATCAGGGACGACAGGGTGAATACATACTTCACTCTCGGCCGCGGTGAAACAAAAACCTTCGTACTTGTTCTGAATGCAGCCTACAAGGGAGAATATTATCAGCCTGCAATCTGGTGCGAAGCCATGTACACCGAAAATTGTTATGCAAGGTATCCGGGAACAAGGGTAAAGGTAACAGGAGAATAAATTTGAAACGAAAATTCAAGATCTTAGTTGTTATTGCCGGAGTGATGATCACTCCGGTTTTAATTTCGCCCATGCCACGATTCGGGGCGCCATTATCTACAGTTGTTCTGGCCGGTGACGGGAGCCTTCTTGGAGCAAGGATAGCCAATGACGGCCAATGGCGCTTCCCCGGTCCCGATGAAGTCCCGGAGAAGTTCGAAAAGGCATTGCTTACATTTGAGGACAGGTATTTCTACTTTCATCCGGGGATCAATCCCGTATCAGTCGTCAGAGCATTGGTCAGGAATATAAAGGCCGGAGAGATCGTAAGCGGAGGCAGCACAATAACGATGCAGGTCGCCCGTCTGTCAGGTGGAAATAAATCACGGACATATGCTGCAAAACTTTCAGAAATGCTTTCAGCCTTAAAGCTCGAGATCTTCAGGACTAAAAAGAATATCCTTAAGACCTGGTCAATGAATGCTCCGTTCGGAGGCAATATTGTCGGTTTAGAGGCAGCATCCCGGAGGTATCTTGAAAAACCGGCAGCTGAAATTACCTGGGCCGAAGCGGCGGGCCTGGCAGTGCTTCCAAACTCTCCGTCGCTGGTCTTCCCGGGAAGGAACCAGCATATACTCAGAAAACGACGCGATGATCTTCTGAAAAAGCTTTATGAAAGAAAATATTTTGATTCCATCACATATATTCTGGCTCTGGATGAACCTCTTCCGGGGGAACCTAAACCACTCCCTTCCATAGCTCCTCATCTGACTGATTATTTCTTCAGCAGTAACAACGGTGAAATGATCAGGACTACAATTGATGCGGTTTTACAGGCAAGGGCAAATGCTGTGATTGAATCGCACAGCAGGCAGCTTTCGGGGAATCTTATCAATAATACCGCATGCCTTATAGTAAAAGTAGAAACCGGCGAAGTTCTGGCATATGTCGGGAACAGCCGGACTGATAAACCCGGCAAGCATGGCGAAGATGTGGATATTATCAGGGCTCCGAGGAGCACCGGGAGTATTCTAAAACCCATACTCTATGCGGGAATGCAGCAATCAGGTGACATCCTTCCCAATACCCTTGTAGCCGATATCCCTACCCGCTTCCCGGGTTTCACACCTGAGAATTTCGATCAGAGCTTCAGCGGTGCAGTGCCGGCCTCGGTTGCATTATCCCAGTCGCTTAATATCCCTGCTGTAAGAATGCTCCGGAAATATTCTGTTGAAAAACTGCTTGACCTCTTTCAAAAAACAGGCTTTACAACTTTCACCAGGTCCGCCGATCATTACGGATTATCACTTATACTCGGCGGGGGAGAAGCAACACTCTGGGAGCTTACAGGTGTATATGCATCACTATCAAGGGTTCTGAACAGGTTCGGTAAAGAAGGGAAATATTGTCCCGGTGACTATCACATGCCTGTTCTCAGGACAGGTTCAATAAACGACAATGAAAAGCCGGTTTATGGCGAGCCCGTTTTATCAGCATCATCGATCTGGCTTACGCTTGAAGCTCTTAAAAGAGTTAACAGACCTGAAGCTGAGGCCGGATGGCAATTTTTCTCATCTTCCCCTGATATTGCCTGGAAGACCGGTACCAGTTTCGGCTTCCGCGATGCCTGGGCTGTCGGGACAACTCCCGATTATGTTATCGGTGTCTGGGCCGGTAATGCAGACGGAGAGGGACGACCGGGGCTGACCGGGATAACTGCGGCTGCACCGGTATTATTCGACCTCATCAATATAATGGGAATATCAGGATGGTTCCCGGAACCTCCGGAAGAAATGACAACGATCAGAGTCTGCCGGAAAAGCGGTTTCAGAGCAGGTCCCGACTGTCCGGAAACAGAAGAGATAATGGCCTGTGTAAGCGGACTGAGAAGTGAATCCTGCCCGTATCATAAAATAATACATCTTGATAAAACCGGTACAAAACAGGTAAATGCCGATTGCGCACCTGCTGCTGAGATCAGGAATGAATCATGGTTCATCCTGCCCCCTGCCATGGAATATTTTTACAGGCAAAAACATCCTGATTACAGGCCTCTGCCTCCTTTCTTACCCGGTTGCACTACCGACAAAAGCGTTGCGGTAATGGAATTCATTTACCCGACATCAGGAATAAATATATTCATACCTCGCGATCAGACAGGCGAGCTGACCAGGATAATCGCAGAGGTAGCACACCGCAATCCTTCAAAGAAGATCTTCTGGCATCTCGATCAGGAGTACCAGGGAACCACCCGGTCGATACACCAGACCGAGATATTTGCCGGTACCGGTGATCATGTTCTTACTGTGGTGGATGAGGATGGAAACAGCATCGGATGCCGTTTCCGGATAGCAGGGAAAATAAATTAAATCCTTATTTTTGCTGCTTATGGATAAGGATAATAATGAGATCTTCCCGGTGGTTGATTTAGACGGGAATGAAATTTCAACCGCACCACGCACAGTTTGTCATGACGGGAAAAGCAAACTTCTTCACCCTGTCGTTCACCTTCACCTTTTTAATGATGAAGGAGAACTCTTCCTTCAGAAACGTTCCATGAACAAGGATCTGCTCCCGGGAAAATGGGACACTGCCGTTGGCGGACATTTTCAACCGGGAGAAAGCGCCGAAGAGGCTCTCAGAAGAGAAAGCGCTGAGGAACTCGGATTAAAAGATTTCAATTTCAGGTTTTTACAGAAATATGTCTGGGAGTCTGTCCGCGAAAGGGAACTGGTCTATTCGTTCATGTGTACTTCCGGTAGTGTGCCCGTTATTGACAAAAGCGAAATCAGCGACGGCCGGTTCTGGACTATAAGTGAGATAGAAAAATCCCTGGAAAGTGATCTTTTTACTCCGAATTTTGTTTATGAATTTAAAACGATCCTTCACTCTGTGTAATCCTTTGTGCTCTTTGTGTAAACCTTTGTGCTCTTTGTGGTTAAATAATTCTTTACTATATTTATAAAAATTGTTCATCATGTCTAAAACAGTCCGGATTCTTGTTTTTAATAATGAGATAGAAGCAAAGCTCCTTTCGGAGATCCTTACCTCAAAGGAGATCCCGCATATTGTAAGATCTTTTCATGACTCAGCTTATGACGGACTTTTTCAGGTAAATGCCGGATGGGGAGTCCTTGAGGGTCCCGAAAAGTTCCGTGACGAAATTCTGAAGATCTATGAAGAAATGTCTTTGCCCGGCAATCAGATCGAATCAATTTAGCTTTTTCTTTCCTGCTTCAATCCTTCTGAGCAAAAAGAAGTTTATGATCGCTATCAATGCCAGTCCTGCTGCCAGTAACAGGTAGGCTGTTTTCCAGTTTGGCTCGCCTCCCGTCATCATTGTATATTCCGACATACCGCCGATACTGGCGATTAGGGTTAAGGGCATAAAAATAGTAGTTATAAGAGTAAGCCTTCTTACAGAAGTGTTCGTTTCATTTGATACCTTCGTCATCAGGTTGTTTAACAACGAAGAATATAATTCCATAAGGCTGGTAACAATTTCGCGGTAGCTTTCCGAAAGCTCGAAGAATTTGGCAAGATGATCATAAATATCCCGGAAAGCGAATATTGCTTTCTCAGTTATGAACGGACAATCCATCCTGCAGATTTTAACAAGTATTTCCCTCTCATGGAAAAGGCTTTTCCTGAGGTTCAGCAGGTCCTTCCTCAACCTTAAAAGTTCACTTACCTGGAACTGATCGGGAGAATCAATGATCAGGTCTTCAGCTATCTCAAGCTCATCCTCGAGAGCTTCAAAAGCATGGAATTTCTGATCGACAACATAGTCCAGCACTACATGCATCAGAAAAGCCGGTCCGGCTTTTGCCATCGAGGGATCATTCTCAATTATCTTGATCACATTATTCAGTGGTCTGCGGTCTTCACTGTTTATACCGCTTACGGTGATAAGGAAATTTCTGCCTATAAAGAAATCAATCTCATCTATAAATAAAGTCTTATCCTTGTAGGTGAAAGCATTGAATATGATAAATGTATTCCCCGGAAAATGTTCGATCTTGGGCACCTGGCTGCTGTCAAGGCAGTCTTCCACCGACAACGGATGAATTGCCATTGTATCTACAAGTGAATGAAGCTCCTCTATTTCCGGCTTATAGTAATTCATCCAGATAAATCCTCCCTCCCTGAGCGCCGTAACAGCTTCTTCAGAAGTCTTCATGCCATAGAACAATCCGCTCGATGTAAAATGGTAAAATTTTGACTCAGACATTGGCTGCAGATAGGTTGAACGGTAAATAATTGGACTAAGTTAGTAAAAAAGTAATAAGATAAGTGCCTAAAGTGCCTAGAGTTCATAAAGTTCATAAAGTTCATAAAGTTCAGGGTTCAGGGTTTCAGGGTTTCAAGGTTCCAGGGTTTCAGGG